>NZ_BCQU01000055.1:0-44784 GCF_001552235.1 Actinomadura rubrobrunea NBRC 15275
GCTGGCCGGGGGAGCGGCCGGCGCCGCCGCCGGACGGCTGGCCGGGGACCGCGCCGCCGCCGCGCCCGTCGCGCAGTCCACGGCCGGGCCGGTCGACGCCGGGCCCGCGGACCTGAGCGACGTGGCGGCCCGGGTGCAGCCGAGCGTGGTGTCGGTGGAGACGCGGTCGGCGCGCTCGCGCGGCACCGGATCCGGGTTCGTGATCGACCGCGGCGGCCACATCCTGACCAACGCGCACGTCGTCGAGGGCGCCGGGGAGGTCACCGTGGTGCTCGCCGACCGGCGCCGCCTGCCGGCCCGGGTGGTGGGCGCCGACCCCGGCGACGACCTGGCCGTCCTGGCGATCCCGGCCGGGGAGAGCCCGCCGCCGCTGGCGTTCGGCCGCTCGGCGGACGTGCGGGTCGGCGACCCGGTGCTGGCGCTCGGCTCGCCGCTGGGCCTGCACGGCACCGTCACCGGCGGCATCGTCAGCGCGCTGAGCCGCGAGGTCAGCCTGGGCGGCGGCGCGCGGCGCAGCGCGCTGCAGACCGACGCGTCGATCAACCCGGGCAACTCCGGCGGACCGCTGGTCAACGCGCGCGGGGAGGTCGTCGGGGTGAACACGGCGATCGCGCGGGGGCAGGTCGGCGGCATCGGCTTCGCGATCCCCGCCGACCGCGCGGTCGACGGCGCGCGGCGGCTCATCCGCTGACGCGCGCGTACCGTCGAGAGGGACGGGACCGGGTCCGCGCCCGGTCCCGCCGGACAGGGAAAGGGCGCATCGGATGCGGGTGCTGGTGGTCGAGGACGAGGAGGACCTCGTCGAGGCGCTGAGATACGGGCTGGTCCGCGCCGACTACGCGGTGGACGCGGCCCACGACGTCGAGACGGCCACGCGCAAGCTGTACGCGGCCGCCTACGACCTGATGATCCTGGACCTCAACCTGCCCGACGGCGACGGGTTCGACCTGTGCCGCCGCGTCCGGGCCGGCGAGCTGGACGGGGAGAGCGGCGCGGACCTGCGCATCCTCATGCTCACCGCGCGCGACCGCCTCGCCGACCGGGTGCGCGGGCTGGACGAGGGCGCCGACGACTACCTGGTCAAGCCGTTCGCGTTCGCGGAGCTGCTGGCCCGCGTCCGGGCCCTGCTGCGCCGCGACTCCGGCGGCGGGTCCGCGGTGTGGACGGTCGGCGAGCTGCGGCTGGACACCGGACGGCGGGAGGCGTTCCGCGGCGGGCGCCGCCTGCGGCTGACCCCCAAGGAGTTCGCCGTCCTGCGGTACCTGATGAGCCGCCCCGGCCAGGTGGTGTCGGCCGAGGAGCTGCTGGAGCACGTCTGGGACGAGAACGCCGACCCGTTCACCAACACCGTCCGCGTCACCGTCGGCACGCTGCGGCGCAAGCTCGCCGAGCCCGGCGAGGAGCAGCTCATCGAGACCGTCGTGCGGCACGGGTACCGCCTGCGCGAGACCGCCCCCGCGGCGAGGACGCCGTGACCGCCCCGGGGGACGGCGCCGAGCGCGCCGAACGCCTGGACGGCCCGCCGGCGCGCGGCCTGCGCCTCGGATGGCGGCGGCTGCCCGGGCCGATGCAGTCGATCCGGTTCCGCCTGACCGTCCTGTACTCGACCCTGCTGTTCGCGCTCACCGCGGTGGTGCTCGGCGGGGTCTACTGGGCCGTGGCGCGCAGCACCGACGCCCAGCCGATCACCAAGACGTTCCAGGCCGAGAAGGTCGTCCAGATGCCGGACGGCACCCAGCAGCGCCTCGGCCAGGTCGAGGTCGTCAAGGTGCAGCAGGTCGAGCAGGCCGTCAACTACGAGACGCAGCAGACGCTCAAGCACTACTCGCTGCTGATGCTGGGCGGGCTGTTCGTCGCCAGCCTGGGCATCGGCTGGGTGCTGTCGGGGCGGGCGCTCCAGCCCGTCGGCGCGATCGCCCGCGCCGCCGAGGAGATCCAGGCCACCGACCTGTCGCGGCGCATCCGCCTGTCCGGGCCGCGCGACGAGCTGCGCTACCTCGCCGACACCATCGACTCCATGCTCGACCGGCTGGACGCGGCGTTCCGCGCGCAGCGCCAGCTGATCGACGACGCCTCGCACGAGCTGCGCAGCCCGCTCGCGGTCATCCGGGCCAACCTGGACACCGTGCTCAGCGACGCCGACGCCGACGCCGCCGACCGGCGCCGCGCCGTGCAGGTGGTGGACCGCGCCACCGCCCGCATGACCCGCCTCGTGGAGGACCTGCTGGCCACCGCGCGCCGCTCGGCGCCCGCCTGCGACGACGCCGACGTGGACCTGGGCCTGGCCGCGCGCGAGGCGGCCGAGGAGTACGACGCGCTGGCCGCCGCGCGCGGCATCGTCGTCGAGCGGCGGCTGCGGCGCGGACTGACGATGATCGGCGACCACGACGCGCTGCGCCGCGCCGTGGGCAACCTGCTGTCCAACGCGGTGCGGCTGGCGCCCGCCGGGTCGCGCATCACCGTCGCCGCCGACCGGACGGACGGCTGGCAGTGGGTCGCGGTCCGCGACCTCGGGCCCGGCATCCGCGCCGAGGACCAGGAGCGGGTGTTCGACCGGTTCTGGCGCGGCGCCGAGAGCCGCCGCTCCCGCGGCCGGGACCGCCGCACCGGCCTGGGCCTGGCGATCGTCCGCAGCATCGCGGAGGCGCACAACGGCCACGTGCGGCTCTTCTCCGCCCCCGACGTCGGCAGCACGTTCGTGCTGTGGTTCCCCGTGTCCGGGAGGGACGGGCCCGCGTCCGCCGCGACGCCGCCCGAAACCGATCCGCTGGCGTCCGACGACGCGGTCCCGCGGCGCCCCGTTCGATGAGCCTTCATCCTCCTGACACAAGCCCGCAACCCGGGGGTGGGGGAATGGCGGTGCCCCGGGTGCGTGCGCCTCGCTTCGACGGGCACGCCCTCCAGAGGCCGGGAAGCGGCGTGAGGGGGAGGCGTCGATGCGGAAGGAGATCGTCCCGTTCGACGACGTCGTCGCCCGCTTCCACGGCGTCCGGATCTACGGGCGCGGCGACGGCCGCATCGTCTACCTGGCCGAACGCGGCGGCCTGTGCCACGTGGTGATCGTCCGTGAGGACCAGCCGCTCGGCGCCCCGGTCATGGCGACCGTGCTGACGTTCGACACCGAGCGGGAACGCGGCGCGCACCTGGCGTCCGGCGGCGGCGGCTTCGCCGCCCCGTCCTGAACGCCGCCCCTGCCCTGAACCGGATGCTGTCCTCCCGGCCACGGCGTCGTCCGCATGTGCGCGGGTATGCTGCGGTTTTCGGTAAACGCCAGGGTTCGGCGCACCTCACCTGGACCGGGTGGTCGATTCCATGGCGGGGCATGCTTCGCCATCCGTAGCCTTTGGGACATGATCGCAATCACGCACTTGGTGCTCGCCGGAGCCCAGGCGGACGGCGCCGCCGAGCCGACCGGCGGCATCGCGGGCTGGGCCACCGACCTGATGGAGCGCCTCGGCGCCGTCGGCGCGGGCGCGGCCATCGCCCTGGAGAACCTCTTCCCCCCGCTGCCCAGCGAGGTGATCCTCCCGCTGGCGGGGTTCACCTGCGCGCGCGGCGACATGAACCTGATCGCCGCGCTGGTGTGGACGACCGTCGGCGCGGTGGTCGGCGCGCTGGCGCTGTACTGGATCGGCGCCCTGATCGGCCGCGACCGCATCCGCCGCCTGGTCGACCGGATGCCGCTGGTCAAGCTGGAGGACCTGGACCGCACCGAGGCGTGGTTCGCGCGGCACGGCGGCAAGGCGGTGTTCTTCGGCCGGATGATCCCGCTGTTCCGCAGCTTCATCTCCGTCCCCGCCGGGGTGGAGCGCATGCCGATGACGTCGTTCCTGCTCTACACCACGGCGGGAAGCGCCATCTGGAACACCGTGTTCATCCTCGCCGGATACCAGCTCGGCGACAACTGGCACCTGGTGGAGCAGTACGTCGGCGCCTACTCCAAGGTCGTCGTCGGGCTCGCCGCGGTGGCGGTGGTCGCCTTCATCATCGTCCGCATCGTCAAAGGACGCGGCGGCGACGGCCGGCCGCCGGAGGGCGCGCACCACCGTTCCTCCCAGAGCGAGCACGTCGGCTGACGAAGGGGCGATACGGCCGCGGCGGCGATGCCGTCGCGGCCTTGTTGCGTCCGGGCCGTCCCGCCCGCGCCGCCGATGCCGGCGGACGCCGTGCGAACACGGCGCCGCGCGACAGGCCGATGCCGGGCCGCGGGATTGCAGGCGATCGTGATCCGTGTCACGGTGAGGGTGTCCCGGGGACGAGCGATCGACCGAACGCGAGGCGCGGATGGCAGCCAGACGGGAGAAGCGGATCGATCCGAAGAACTGGGCGAGTCTGAAGCCGTTCGGCATCGGGGAGGGCCGGCCGAACAACTACGCCGAGATCTGGCGGGCGGTGAAGGAGAACCGCGACCGGCTCGGCTACGCGTGGCGGATCCTCAAGACGGGCACCTGCGACGGCTGCGCGCTCGGCACCAAGGGCCTGCGCGACTGGACGATCGACGAGATCCACCTGTGCAACGTGCGGCTGCGGCTGCTGCGGCTCAACACCATGCCCGCCTTCGACCCGTCCGCGGCGGCCGACGCCGCGGCCCTCGCCCGCCGGAGCGGCGCCGAGCTGCGCGACCTCGGGCGCATCCCCTGCCCGCTGGTGCGGCGGCGCGGCGAGCCCGGGTTCCGGCGCATCGGGTGGGACGAGGCCCTCGACCTGGCGGCGGACGCGCTCCGCGAGGCGGCGCCGGACCGGTTCGGGGTCTACATGACCAGCCGCGGCGAGCCCAACGAGAACTACTTCGCCGCGCAGAAGGCGGTGCGCGCCCTCGGGTCCAACTCGATCGACAACGCCGCCCGCATCTGCCACTCGCCGAGCACGGTCGCGCTCAAGGACGCCCTCGGCGTGGCCGCCACCACCTGCTCCTACCGCGACTGGATCGGCAGCGACCTGATCGTGTTCATCGGGTCGAACGTGGCCAACAACCAGCCGGTCGCGATGAAGTACCTGTACCACGCCAAGAAGACCGGGACGAAGGTCGCGGTGGTCAACCCCTACCGCGAGCCCGGCATGGACCGGTACTGGGTGCCGTCCAACCTGGAGAGCGCGCTGTTCGGCACCAAGATCGCCGACCGGTTCTTCCGGATCGACGGCGGCGGCGACCTGGCGTTCCTGAACGGCGTGCTCAAGCACATGGTGGAGCGCGGATGGGTGGACGAGAAGTTCATCGCCGAGCACACCACCGGATTCGACGACGTCCGCGCGCTGCTCGACCGGCTCGCCTGGGAGGAGCTGGAGAAGGGCTGCGGCGCCGACCGCGACGAGATGCTCGGCCTGGCCCGCATGCTCGGCGAGGCGCGCACGGCCGTGCTGGTGTGGAGCATGGGCGTCACCCAGCACGAGTTCGGCGAGGACAACGTCCGCGCGATCATCAACCTGGCCCTGGCCAAGGGGTTCGTGGGACGCGAGGGCTGCGGCCTGATGCCGATCCGCGGCCACTCCGGCGTGCAGGGCGGCGCGGAGATGGGCGCGTACTCCACCGTCCTGCCCGGCGGACGGCCGCTCACCGACGCCCCGCACTTCACGCGGCTGTGGGGGTTCGAGGTGCCCGCGACGCGCGGCCGCACCGCCCCCGAGATGATCGACGCGGCCCACGAGGGGGAGCTGGACGTGCTGGTCAGCTCCGGCGGCAACTTCCTGGAGGTGCTGCCCGACCCCGACTACACGCGGGCCGCGCTGGAGCGGGTGCGCACGCGCGTGCACATCGACATCTGCCTGTCGAGCCAGATGCTCGTCGAACCGGCCGAGACCGTTCTGATCCTCCCGGCGCAGACCCGGTACGAGATGGCCGGCGGCGTCACCGAGACGTCCACCGAACGGCGCGTCATCTTCAGCCCCGAGGTGCCGGGCCCCCGCGTCGAGGAGGCCTGGCCCGAGTGGCGCATCTTCACCGAGCTGGCGGCGCGGGCGCGGCCCGAGATCGCGGACAGGGTGCGGTACGAGGGCACGTCGCAGATCCGCGACGAGATCGCCCGCGCCGTCCCGGCCTACGACGGCATCCAGCACCTGAAGGAGTACGGCGACCAGTTCCAGTACGGCGGCCCGCACCTGTGCGCGGGGTGGACGTTCCCGACCCCGGACGGCAAGGCGCGGTTCAGCGCGGTGGCGCCGCCGCCGGTGACGCGTCCGGACGGCGCGTACGTCGTGGCCACCCGGCGCGGCAAGCAGTTCAACAGCATGGTGCACGAACGCCGCGACGCGCTGAACGGCGCCCTCCGCGAGGCCGTGCTGATGAACCCCGGCGACGCCGACCGCGAAGGGTTCGCCGACGGCGACCCGATCGTCCTGACCAGCGACTTCGGGGAACTGCGGGGTCGGGTGCTGCGCGCCCCGATCGCCCCGGGCAACCTCCAGGTGCACTGGCCGGAGGGCGAGGTGCTGTACGACCAGGCCAAGCGCTCCCCGCAGGCCGGGATCCCCAACTACAAGAGCACCACGGTCACCGTGAGACGTCTGTCTGCGTGACCGTCACGTTCATCGGGGGCTGACAGGGGTCATCGCGTGAAAGGAGCTCTTCGATGACGCCCCCCACGACCCCGCCGCGTCCGCCCGCCGCCGCCTCCGGCGACCCGACCCGCGGCCGGCGGCGTCCACGCTCACCGGCGTGATGGGGCTGTTCAACGGCGGCGGCCGCGTCCTGTGGGGCTGGCTGTCCACCCCACACCGGCCGGATGACGGCGTTCCTCGCCATGCTCGGCCTGCAGGGCGTGTGCTTCCTGATCCTGCCGCACGCGTCCGCCGCGGCGCTGTTCGCCGTGCTGTCCGCGGTGATCTACCTGTGCTACGGCGGCGGCTTCGGCGCCATGCCCGCGACCGCCGGGGACTTCTTCGGCCTGCGGCACGCGGGCGCCGTCTACGGGCTGATGATCGTGGCGTGGAGCGCCGGCGGGGTGATCGGCCCGCTGCTGGTCGCCCGGCTGATCAGCGGCGACGATTACACCACCGCGTTCACCACGGTCGGCGTCATGGCGCTGGCCGCGATGGTGCTGCCCCGCGTCACGCGCGCCCCGGGCCGCAGCGCCGGCACCGCCGCGGAGCCCGCCACGGCGGACTGACCGTCGGGCAGGGCATCGTCGGGCAGGGCTTCGTCGGGCAGGGCTTCGTCGGGCAGGGCTTCGTCGGGCATGGCATTGTGGGGACGCGGAACGACACAGGGGGAGACGACGATGCTGGGAAGCCTCGACTGGACGCCCGCGTCCGACCGGCCCGACCTGCTGGCCGCACCGGTCGCCGCGGCGGTGCGCGACGTGCCGGACGCGTACGTCGCGCCGATCGACCCGGCCCTGGCCGACACCGCCGAGTTCTGCGCCCACTACGACGTGCCGCTGGAGGCCAGCGCCAACTGCGTGATCGTCGCCGCCAAGCGCGGCGGCGAGGTCCGCTACGCCGCCTGCATGGTGCGGGCCACCGACCGCGCCGACATCAACGGCGTGGTGCGCCGGCATCTGGGCGCGCGCAAGGCGTCCTTCGCGCCCATGGACGAGGCGACCTCCCTCACCGGCATGGAGTACGGCGGCATCACGCCGTTCGGCCTGCCCGAGGGCTGGCCGGTGCTGGTGGACGAGGCCGCCGCCGTGCTCCCGCAGGCCGTCGTCGGCAGCGGCGTCCGCGGGTCCAAGCTGCTGGTGCCCGGCAAGGCCCTGGCCGCGCTGCCCGGCGCCGAGGTCATCGCCCTGGCCCAGGCGTGACCTCCGCCGCGCCGCGACGCGCCCCGAAGGCGCCGCGGCGACGGCCGTGCCGACGCCGTCAGGAGGTCGGATAGCGGGTGCCGCCGACCGCGGCCGCCCGCGCGTACAGGCGGCGGTCGGCGGCCGTCATCTCCGCGACCGACCGGCAGCCCGGGGAGGCCGTGCGCAGCAGGCCGAACAGCACCGGGTCGGCGGGGGAGCGCAGCATCGGGACGGGGCCGACCGTCAGGGCCTTGACGAGCACGACGCCGCTGAGGCCCAGATCGCCGACCGCCGTCCCGGCGAGGACCTCGCCGAATGCCCGCAACGCGGCGCCAGCGGGAGGCCGTGCGCCGCGGCCGCGCGCACCGCGTCGGCCGCCTCGCGCGCACGACGGGCGCGCCACGCGCAGCGGGGCGGACCGGACGACGCCGCCGAAGTCGCGCCGGCCTACCGCTCCGACCGCCGGGCGCGGTCGCGGCGCCGGACCCGTTCGCGCAGCCGGTCGGACACGCGGTCCAGCGCCGCGCCCAGCACCTCCAGCTCCTCCTCCGTCAACGCGTCGATGAGCAGGTCGCGCACCACCGCCCGATGCCCGGGGCGGACCCGCGCCAGCCTGGCGGCGCCCTCGTCGGTGAGCTCCGCCCACACGGCGCGGCGGTCGGAGTCGCACGCCCGGCGCCGCACCAGGCCGTCCCGTTCGAGCCGCGTCACCTGGTAGGTGAGCCGACTCTTGGACAGCATCGCCTCGCGCGCCAGGTCGGACATGCGCATCCGGCGCCCCTCCGCCTGCGCCAGCTTGAGCAGCACCTCGAACTCCGGATGCGACAGCCCTCCGTCCCGCTTGAGCCGGCGTTCCATCTCATGCTCCAGTAGATGGGAGGCGGTCAGGAAGCCCAGCCAGGCACGCAGCTCCCGGGGGGACAGGGGTGAGGTGCCGGTCACATCGCCATCCTAATTTGTTCAAATTTGAATCACCGCCTGCGAAATTTGTCGGAATCTGAAAAAATCGCGCCGCCGCGTGCGCCGGCCGCCGGCGCCGCCCCGTCCGCGCCGCGGGCGGCCTTCACCTCGCGGGAGGACGCCATGGACCCCGCTCGTCTCCTCGGCCCCCTGCACGACGTCGGCCTGCTGATCGGCCGCCTGGCGATCGGCGTGATCTTCATTGCGCACGGCTGGCGGAAGCTCGCCGAGACCGGGCACGCGGGCGTCGCCGCGATGTTCGACGGCCTCGGCGTGCCGCTCCCGTCGGCGGCCGCCCTGTTCGCCACCTGGGTGGAGCTGCTCGGCGGCATCGCCCTGGTCATCGGCCTGCTGGTCCCGGTCGCGGGCGCGCTGCTGGCGTTCGACATGGCGGGCGCGTTCTGGTTCGCGCACATGGACAAGGGCCTGTTCGTCAGCGAGGGCGGCTTCGAGCTCGTGCTCGCCCTCGGCGCCACCAGCCTGCTGCTCGCCCTGACCGGCGGCGGGCGCTTCGGCGTCGACGCCGCGCTCCTCGGCCGCCGGAGAGCCTCGGGGCGCGGCCCGGCCCGCACCTGACGTCGAAGGGGTCTCCTGCGGGCCGCCCACCTGCGGCTATGCCGGCCGAGGGCGGCCGCGTCGGCGCCGGCCTCGTGTGGACCCGAGGGCGCGTCCGGGCCGTCCGCGCCCGCGCCGGGGGATGACGTCCGTCATGTTCGGCCATGCCATGATCTGTACCGACATGTCCCGACTGATTCTTTCCACGGCTCTGTCATCCCGATGTCATATAGATCAGGGCAGAATGACGAGAAGTTCCAGATGCCCGTTTCTGGGCATCTGATCGTCAAGGGTCCCATGGGAAGGCGGGTCATTGGTGTCGCACGGTAGTGAGTTCGTGGTGGTGGCCAATCGGCTTCCGGTGGACCGGGTGGTCGGTGAGGACGGGACGGCGTCCTGGCGGCGCAGCCCGGGCGGGCTGGTCAGCGCCATCGCCCCGGTGATGCGCCGTCGTCACGGCACGTGGATCGGGTGGGCGGGCGCGCCCGACGAGGAGCTGGAGCCGTTCGAGGACGACGGCATGTCCCTGTGGCCGGTCATGCAGACCGCGCAGGACGTCGAGCTGTACTACGAGGGCTTCTCCAACGCCACGCTGTGGCCCCTCTACCACGACGTGGTGGCCCCGCCGGTGTACTCGCGGGAGATGTGGGACGCCTACGTGCGCGTCAACGAGCGCTTCGCCGACGCGGCCGCCGAGGTGGCGGCCGAGCGCGCGGTGGTGTGGGTGCAGGACTACCAGCTGCAGCTGGTCCCGGCGATGCTGCGGCGCCGCCGCCCCGACCTGCGGATCGGGTTCTTCCTGCACATCCCGTTCCCGCCGCTGGAGCTGTTCTGGCAGCTGCCGTGGCGGCGCCAGATCCTCGAGGGCCTGCTGGGCGCGGACCTGGTCGGGTTCCAGCTGCCCGGCGCCGCCGCCAACTTCGTGCGGCTGTGCCGCCGCCTGCTGGACGCCCGGCACTTCCGGCAGGACGTGCTCTGGGAGGAGCGCGTGGTGCGGGCGCGGTCCTTCCCGATCTCGGTGGACGTGGGGGAGCTGAAGTCGCTCATCGCCCAGCCCACGGTGCGGGAGCGGGCCGAGGAGATCCGCGCCGACCTCGGCGCCCCGACCATCCTGCTGGGCGTGGACCGGCTCGACTACACCAAGGGCATCGCGCAGCGGCTCCAGGCGTTCGGCGAGCTGTTCGAGGACGGCCACCTCAAGCCGGGCCAGGCGGTGTTCGTGCAGATCGCCACGCCGAGCCGGGAGCGGGTCGAGCAGTACCAGCTGCTGCGCGACCAGATCGAGCAGCAGGTCGGCCGCATCAACGGCGACTACGGGGAGCTGGGCTTCCCCGTCGTGCACTACCTGCACACCTCCTACGACCGCGCCGAGCTGGCCGCCCTCTACCTGGCCGCGGACGTCATGGTGGTCACCCCGCTGCGGGACGGCATGAACCTGGTCGCCAAGGAGTACGTGGCCTGCCGGGACGACCTGCGCGGCGCGCTCGTGCTCAGCGAGTTCGCCGGCGCCGCCGCCGAGCTCAAGCGGGCCTTCCAGGTGAACCCGTACGACATCGACGGCCTCAAGAGCACCATGCTGGCGGCGATGAACGCGGACCCGGCCGAGCAGGCGCGGCGGATGCGGGCGATGCGCAAGCGGGTCCTCGAACACGACGTGGACCGGTGGGCGCACGACTTCCTCAGCGCCCTGGAACAGCCCCAGCGCGTCGGCTGAGGCGATCTCGCCGCCTCCTTTGCGGCACCACAATCCGCCCCTCCCGGTCACCTGATTCGGTCAGCCGGAATGGCTGATTCATCCCATCCGATTCACCGGGCCGCGCCGACGCGCCCCTCGTCCCCCGAGCCCGCCGACACGGAGACCGAGAACGCCGGCGAGGGCAGGGCGAGAGCCGCCACCTGACGCCGCCGCCTGACGCCGCACCCTGGCTCGCGGCGCCCGCGGCCGATGACATGACCCCTCGGTCGCGGAGCGAAGGCGCCCGCATTCATGCAGGTGGGGCCGAGGGGCGCGTGTGGCCCTCGCGCCCGCCGGGTTCCTCCGCCCTTCTGACGTCGAACAGCGTCATCGCGACGCGACGTGCGACGCCGCAGCCGACGTGCGGTGCGGGTCGGACCCCGGCTCCCACGAGACCGTCGAACCGGGGGATTTTCACATCGGCTCAGTCAGGCGGCGGTGTCAGCGTCGGGGGCTGCGCACCGGCCCGCGACCGGCGGGACCGTCCGCTGGGCAGGCCGGGTATGACGGCAGATCGCTCGTGCGGTGCGCCTCAGAAGCCGCGTGATGGCGCGCGTTCCGCCACTGGGGCCGGGCGTCCCAGGCGGGGAGGGCGTCCGCTTGGAACGTCGTGCGGTCGGGATGCGCGTGCGGGATGCCGAAAGCCGGGGCGGCTCGGACCTCGGGTCAGCGTCGGGCGGAGGCGGAGCGCAGCTCGAAGGCCGCCCACACGGCCTTGCCGCCGGTGGACAGCGGCGCCCAGCCCCACGCGTCGCTGACCGCGCCCACCACGACCAGGCCGCGGCCCGCCTCGCTGAAACGCTCCGGGTCGGGCGCGACCGGCTCGGGGGGCTGCGTTCCCGGGTCGGTGACGGCCACGACCAGGCGCCGGGGGTGCCCCAGCAGGACCAGCTGGATGGGACACGGCGGAGCGGGGCGCAGCAGACCCGCCAGCCCGTGCCGCAGGGCGTTGGTGACCAGCTCCGACACGGCGGTCAGCACGTCGGGGGCGACGTCGGCCATCCCCCATTCCCGCAGCGTGGCCAACGTGAAGTCGCGCGCCGCCTTGGCGGACGTGGGCTCGGCGGGCAGCACCCGGCGCGCGGTGCGCGAACGGCCCGAGGGCGGCGTCGGCCAGTAGCCGGCCAGCCCCGGCGCGGCCGGCGGGACCGCCGACGCCGGGCCGCCGTCCGGCCACGGCGCGCGCTCGGCGGCCGCGGGCCGCCAGGTCCGCCTGTCCCCGTGCGCGGGCGGAGCGGCGACGTCGTCTGCCTGGTCAACGATCATTGTCAGACCCCAGTGGCGAGCGGGTGTGCAGTGCGCGGCGTTCGCTATCTTGCTCCCCATGTCGTGCAGATGCAAGACCGTCTGCATGAACCAATGCAAGAACGAATGCACGTGCATCTCGTACCATGCACATAGGGGTGGGGCGAGATCACAGCCTCCCGCCCGGGAGGCGAGACGGCCTGACAAGGGGGCACGCATGTACGGCGATGAGCTGTCCGACCTCTCGCCGGACGGACTCGTCTGGCAGAAGAGCCGCCGCAGCAACCCGAGCGGCAACTGCGTCGAGTTGGCCGAACTCCCCACCGGGGAGATCGCGGTGCGGAACTCCCGGTATCCGGACGGACCGATCCTCGTCTACACGCGGGAGGAGGTCGAGGCGTTCGTCGGCGGGGCCAAGGACGGCGACTTCGACCACATGCTGGTCTGAGGCGCCCCGGGTTCCGTCGGGACGGCCGTAAACCGAATCCCGTTCCATCTCGGCGTCGCGCCGGGTAGCGTGCGGATGCATGCACCCTGGCCAGATCGCCGAGCGGACCCCCGGCAGGCCCGCCGTCATCATGGCGGGCTCCGGGCGGGTCGTGACGTTCCGGGAACTCGACGAGGAGTCGAACCGGCTCGCGCAGCTCCTCCGCGCCGAGGGGCTGCGCCCCGGCGACCACGTCGCCTTCATGCTCGAGAACCACCCGCTGTTCCTGGCCGTGGCCTGGGCGGCGCAGCGTTCCGGGCTCTACTACACCGCCGTCAGTTCGCGCCTGCAGGCCGACGAGCTGGCCTACATCGTCGACAACTGCGGGGCGAAGGCGTTCGTCTCCTCGCGGGCGCTCGCCGGCACCGCCGCGGCGGTCACCGAGCGCACGCCGGGCGTCCGCCTGCGGCTGATGCTGGACGGCGTCGCGCCCGGCTTCGAGTCCTACGAGGAGCGGGTGGCGGCCCACCCGCCGACCCCGATCCCCGACGAGTGCGAGGGCGCCGACATGCTCTACTCGTCGGGCACCACCGGCCGTCCCAAGGGCGTCAAACCGCGGCTGCGGCTGGATCCGATGGGGACGCCCGGGCCCCTCTATCAGCTGATCTCGCTGCTGTTCCAGCCCGACGCCGACTCGGTGTACCTGTCCCCGGCGCCGCTCTACCACGCCGCGCCGCTGCGCTACAGCCTCACCTTCCAGCGGTTCGGCGCCACCGTGGTGGTGATGGAGAAATTCGACCCCGAAGGCGCGCTCGCGGCCATCGAGAGGTACGGGGTGACGCACAGCCAGTGGGTGCCCACCCACTTCATCCGCATGCTCAAGCTGCCGCCCGAGGTGCGCGCCCGCTACGACCTGTCCACGCTGCGCTGCGCCGTGCACGCCGCCGCGCCCTGCCCCGTCCCGGTCAAGGAGCAGATGATGGAGTGGTGGGGCCCCATCCTGCACGAGTACTACGCCGGGACGGAGGGCAACTGCTTCGTCTACGCGAGCCCGCGGGACTGGCTCGCCCACAAGGGGACGGTGGGCAAGCCCCTCTTGGGCGAGGTCCACGTGTGCGATGAGAACGGCGACGAGGTGCCGCCCGGCACGCCCGGGACGCTCTACTTCGACAAGGGGCCCGAGTTCGAGTACCACGGGGACCCCGAGAAGACCGCCGCGTCCCGCGACCCGAAGGGACGCGGCTGGACGACTCTCGGCGACGTCGGCTACGTGGACGAGGACGGCTTCCTCTACCTGACCGACCGCCGCTCCTATGTGATCATCAGCGGCGGGGTGAACATCTACCCCCAGGAGGCCGAGAACGTCCTGGCCGTCCACCCGAAGGTCGCCGACGTCGCGGTCATCGGCGTCCCCGACGCGGAGATGGGCGAGGCGGTGAAGGCCGTCGTGCAGCCGGTGTCCATGGACGACGCCGGGCCCGACCTGGAGGCCGAGCTGATCGCCTACTGCCGCGACCGCCTGGCCCACTACAAGTGCCCGCGCTCGGTCGACTTCCGCCCCGAGCTGCCCCGCCACCCCACGGGCAAGCTCTACAAGCGCCTGCTCAAGGACGAGTACTGGAAGGACCACCGCCCGGAACCGCAGACCTGATCAGGAGACCGAGGCCCGGCTCCGGCAAGAGGGGGCGGCCGGCTGTGTGCGCGGTGTGCGGCGCCGAGAGGCCCTGAGAAAGGCGAACGCCCCGGCCCGGACTCCCGCGGACGCCGGGGCGGGGCGTTCGGCCCTGTGGAGTGCTCAGTGCATCGGCATCGGGGCGTCGACGCGCGTGCCCTCCGCGGCGTCGACGGGGGCCGGCTTGCGACGCGGCAGCACCAGCGCGGGCAGGAAGGCCAGCGTCAGCAGCGCCAGCGACCACCAGTAGGTGGTCTGGAACGCGTCGGCCATCCGCTCGAAGATCTTCGCCAGCGCCTCCGGCGGGATCTGCGCCGGGGCGGGCGTCTGGGCGGCGCCGCCGCTGCTCAGCCCCCGCTTCTCCAGCTCGGAGGCCAGCAGGACCGCGATGAACGCGGTGCCGATCGAGCCCGCCACCTGCTGGATGATGTTCAGCGCGGTGCTGGCCCGCGGCACCTCGTCGTGCGTGAGCGACTGCATGGCGGCCGACATGGTCGGCATCATCGTCATGCCCATGCCGAGCCCCATGACGAACAGCGCGGCCCCGAGCGCCCAGTAGGACGCGTCGACGGTCAGCTGCGACGCGAAGCCCGCCACGCCGAGCACCACCACGGCGAGGCCGATCAGGACGACCCGTCCCGGGCCCACCCGGTCGGTCAGCTTGCCGCCGATCGGCATCGTCACCATGGCGCCGAAGCCCTGCGGGGCGAGCAGCAGGCCCGCCGCGAACGCGGTCTCCTGGCGCACCGTCTGGTAGTACAGCGGCAGGATCAGCATGGCGCCGAAGAAGGCGCAGGCGAACAGCACCATGGTCCCGGACGCGGCGGCCACCGACCGGCGCTTGAACAGCCGCAGGTCGATGAGGGGGTTGGCGTTGCGGCGGCTCAGCGCGTGGAGGACGAACGCGATCGAGAGCACCGCGCCGACGACGGTCGGGATCAGCACGTCGGTGCGGCCGAAGTCGGACTTCTCCGCCCCGGTGGCCAGGCCGTAGATCAACGCGGCCAGGCCCGGCGACAGCAGCAGCAGCCCGAGGAAGTCCAGCCGCTCGGCGGGCTGCGGCTCGTCCCGCTTGAGGATGCGGGCGGCCAGCACCAGCGACACAACGCCGATCGGCACGTTGATGTAGAAGATCCAGCGCCAGGACACGTCGTCGACCAGCCAGCCGCCGAGGATGGGGCCGGTGATCGGGCCGAGCAGCATCGGGATCCCGACGATGCTCATCACCTGGCCGACCCGCTGCGGGCCGGCCGCCTGGGTGAGGATCGTCATCCCGGCGGGCATGATCATGCCGCCGCCCAGGCCCTGCAGGACCCGGAAGAGGATCAGCGACTCGGCGTTCCAGGCCGTGCCGGCCAGCGCCGAGCCGATGACGAACAGCGCGATCGACAGCATGTACAGGCGCTTGGTGCCGAACCGCGCCGAGGCCCACCCTGTCACCGGGATCACCGTGGCCAGCGCGAGCGTGTAGCCGGTCGCCACCCACTGGATGGTCTCCAGGGGAGCGTCGAAGTCCTCGGACAGGTGCTTGAGGGCGACGTTGACGACGGTCACGTCCAGGATGGACATGACCGCGCCGAGGACGACGACCATGGCCACCGCGAGGACGCCGCGATCGAGGCCCTCACCGGACGGCGGGTCCGGCGGACCGGTCTCTTTCAGCGATGACGCAGAAGCGGACAAGACGGTATTCCAATCATCTGGGCCCGGGCATGCGGGCACGACAGAGCACGCGGGGTGGGAACGCCGGAGCAAAATACTGCAGGGACTGACAGTTTCGCGAACCATTAAACCCGCGCCTGTCCGGGAGTATTCCAAGGGGGTGTGACATTCCGTGCACGTCGGATCCGCTAGCTGCGCCCCCTCGCTCCCCCTACGGTGCAGTCTGATGTGACATTGGCGACATCCACCTCAAGCTCAGCGGACACCCGGGACCGTCCGCTGTCTCCCGCCCTGCGTCCGTACACCGACGCGGCTGCGGCGGCCACGCCCTCACACCGTGCCTGCGCCACCCGTCCGCTGACTGGCGAGCGTGGAGGAGGCGGGGTGCGCTGTACGCGTAGGCCGTCCCTAGCTGGTCACTGCCTTGCCGCCAGAGAGGCTGTACGCGTGCCTGGGCGCTGCGGATCGCAGCATGCCCAAGTGGCCGCGGAGAGCAGCGCGCCTGCGCTGCCCGCGCGCTGACCGGCGTGCGTGGGACAGGCGCCACCGCGCGGTCGCTGGAGGCCCGCCTTGATGCCGCCTGCGGTCGCGATCCTCTGCGCGAGCGGCAGGCGGAGGCGGTGAAGATGCCCTCGGCGCCGTACCGGCGCCCGCAAGGGCCGCATGAGCCACGGCCACCGGGCCGCGGAGCCGAGGGCGCCGGCGCGTCAGGCGGCGGGCGGCAGGCCCAGGGAACGGGCGATGAGCATGCGCTGGACCTCCGACGTGCCCTCGCCGACCTCCAGGATCTTGGCGTCGCGGTAGAAGCGGCCCACGGCGTACTCGTTCATGAAGCCGTAGCCGCCGAAGATCTGGGTGGCGTCGCGGGCGTTGTCCATGGCGGCGTTGGAGGCGACCAGCTTGGCGATGGACGCCTCCTTCTTGAACGGCTCGCCCGCCAGCATCTTGGCCGCGGCGGCGTAGTAGGCCAGGCGGGCGGTGTGGGCGCGCGCCTCCATGTCGGCGATCTTGAACTGGATGGCCTGGTAGCGGCCGATCTCGCGGCCGAACGCGGTGCGTTCGCGGACGTAGCGCAGGCACTCGTCCACGCAGCCCTGGGCCAGGCCGACCGACAGCGCGGCGATGGCGATGCGGCCCTCGTCCAGGATCCGCAGGAACTGGGCGTAGCCGCGGCCGCGCTCCCCGACCAGGTTCTCGGCGGGCACCCGGACGTCGGAGAACGCCAGCTCGCGGGTGTCGGACGCCGACCAGCCCACCTTGGAGTACTTGCGGCCCACGGCGAACCCGGGCGTCCCGTTCGGGACGATGATGGTGGAGATCTCGTTCTCGCCGGTCAGCGCGGTGACGGTGACGAACGCGGTGATGTCGGTGCCGGCGTTGGTGATGAACGACTTCGACCCGTTGATCACCCAGTGGTCGCCGTCGAGGCGGGCGGTGGTGCGCATGCCGCCGGGGACGTCGGAGCCGCCGCCCGGCTCGGTCAGCCCGAACGCCGCGAGCTTCTCGCCCGAGGCCAGCGCCGGGAGCCACCGCCGCTTCTGGTCCTCGGAGCCGAAGCGGTAGATGGGCATGGCGCCCAGGGACACGGCGGCCTCCAAGGTGATGGCCACCGACGAATCGACGCGGGCCAGCTCCTCGAGGGCGAGGCAGAGGGCGAAGTAGTCGCCGCCCATGCCGCCGTACTCCTCGGGGAAGGGCAGGCCGAACAGCCCCATCTTGCCCATCGCGGCGACGATCTCGTACGGGAACTCCCCCCGCTCGTACAGGTCGCCGATCACCGGTGCGACGGACTCGCGCGCGAACCGCTCGACGGTGCGGCGCAGCTCCTCCTGCTCGTCGGTGAGCGTGAAGTCGATCATCTGTGCTCCTCGTTGCTTTCTCGCGCCGCCGGCGCTTCGGCGCGCGGCGCTCGCGGTGACAGGGCCTGGACGACACGGGAGGGACTGGGCCGGCCGAGGCGCTCGGCCATCCAGCGGCTGGTGGCGACGAGTGCCTCCAGGTCGACGCCGGTGTCGATGCCCAGTCCGTGCAGCATCCAGACGAGGTCCTCGGTGGCCAGGTTTCCGGTGGCGCTCTCGGCGTACGGGCAGCCGCCGATGCCGCCGGCGGAGGCGTCCACGGTGGTGACCCCGGCGCGCAGGGCGGCCAGGGTGTTGGCCAGGGCCTGGCCGTAGGTGTCGTGGAAGTGGACGGCGATCCGGTCGGGGCCGATGCCGGCCGCGGCCAGCGCCTCGATCAGCGCGGTGACCTGGCCGGGCGTGCCGACGCCGATGGTGTCGCCGAGGCTGAGCTGCGAGCAGCCGAGGTCCATCAGGCGGCGCGCGACGGACACCACCTGCTCGATCGGCACGTCGCCCTCCCACGGGTCGCCGCACACCATGGAGACGTAGGCCCGCACCCACAGGCCCTCGGCCCGGGCGCGCTCGACGACGGGCGCGAACATCGCGATGGACTCGTCGACGGTGCGGTTGAGGTTGCGGCGGGCGAACGTCTCGGTGGCGCTGCCGAAGATCGCGATCTCGGTGACGCCGTTGCGCAGCGCCCGTTCCAGACCGCGCTCGTTGGGCACCAGGACCGGGTGCCGCACCCCGGGGCGGCGCGGCAGCGCGGCCAGCACCTCCTCGGCGTCGGCCAGCTGCGGCACCCACTTGGGGTGGACGAAGCTGGTCGTCTCGATCGTGCGCAGTCCGGCGTCGGCGAGCCGCATGACGAACTCGGCCTTGACGTCCGGGGGGACGATCGTCTTCTCGTTCTGCAGCCCGTCGCGCGGTCCGACCTCGTAGATCGTGACCCGCTCGGGCAGGCCGGCGAGCGGCACGCGCATCGTCATCCCTCCTCGATGACGGCCAGCACCGCGTCGAGGGCGACCTGGGCGCCCGCGCGGACCGGCAGGCTCGTCACCGTGCCCGCGATCGGCGCGGTCACGGTGTGCTCCATCTTCATGGCCTCCACCACCACCAGCGGCTGCCCCGCGTCGACCCGGTCGCCCTCGCCGGCCTTGACCGCCAGCACGGTGCCGGGCATGGGGCTGCGGACGACGCCGTCGCCGGCCGCGGCCGCGCCTTCCGCGGTCTCGGTGCGCACGTGCTCGGTCAGCGCCCAGGCGTGTCCGTCGCGGCCGAGCCACAGCGTGTCGCCGACGCGGGCGTGCCGGTACGTCAGCGTGCGGCCCCCGTAGGCGAGCAGGAGCGTCCGGTCCCGGCGGGCCAGGGACGCCTGGACGGGCTCGGCGCCGCCGATCGAGACGAGGGCGTCATGGGCGCGGCCCTGGACGCGCACCTCGACGGGGTCGCCGCCGGACGGGGTGATGATCCACGGCGTCCAGGCGGGGGCGCCGGGCCGCCAGCCGTCCGGGATGGCCCACGGATCGGTGTCGTCCTCCGGCTCCAGGGCGAGCATGCGCTCCAGCGCCGCGGCGGCGAGGACCTCGTCGGGGACGGAGCCGTCTCCCGTGAGGTCGGCCAGGCGGCGGTCGACCAGGCCCGTGTCGAGACGGCCCGCGGCCACGTCCGGGTCGGCGAGCAGGGCCCGCAGGAACGCCACGTTGGTGGTGACGCCGAGCAGCGTGTACGAGGCGAGGGCGCGGTCGAGGCGGCGCAGGGCGGCGGCGCGGTCGGGGCCCCAGGCGATCACCTTGGCGACCATCGGGTCGTACGCGCCGCCGACCTCGGTCCCCTCGTCCAGGCCCGAGTCGACGCGGGTGTCGGACGGCTCCTCCAGCAGCAGCACCCGGCCGCCGGTGGGCAGGAAGCCGCGCGCCGGGTCCTCGGCGTAGACGCGGGCCTCGACGGCGTGGCCGTTCAGGGCCACCTCGTCCTGGGTGAAGGGGAGCGGCTCCCCGGCGGCGACGCGCAACTGGAGCTCCACCAGGTCGAGGCCGGTGACCAGTTCGGTGACGGGGTGCTCGACCTGCAGCCGGGTGTTCATCTCCATGAAGAAGAACTCGTCGGGGCGGTCGGCCGACACGATGTACTCGACCGTCCCGGCGCCGGTGTAGCCGACGGCCTGCGCCGCCGCGACGGCGGCGGCGCCCATCCGCGCGCGGGTCGCGGCGTCCAGCAGCGGGGACGGCGCCTCCTCGACGATCTTCTGGTGGCGGCGCTGCAGGCTGCACTCGCGCTCGCCGAGGTGGACGGCGTTGCCGTGGGCGTCGGCGAACACCTGGATCTCGATGTGCCGCGGGTTCTCGACGAAGCGCTCCACCAGGAGGGTGTCGTCGCCGAACGCGGAGCGGGCCTCGCGGCGGGCGGCGGCGATCGCGTCGGGGAGGTCGGCGGCGTCCCGGACGAGCCGCATGCCCTTGCCGCCGCCGCCCGCGGACGGCTTGAGCAGCACGGGCAGGCCGACGTCCAGCGCGGCCCGCGCGAGCTCCTCGTCCGACAGGCCCGGCTCGTCGCGGCCCGGCACCACCGGGACCCCGGCGGCCGCGACGGCGCACTTGGCGCGGATCTTGTCGCCCATCGTCTCGATCGCCGCGGCGGGCGGGCCGACGAACACCAGCCCGGCGGCGGCGCAGGCCTCGGCGAACGCGGCGTTCTCGGCCAGGAAGCCGTATCCGGGGTGGACGGCCTGGGCGCCGGACGCGAGCGCGGCCGCCACGACCGCCTCCGCGTCCAGGTACGACGGGACGCGCACGGCCTCGTCCGCCTCCCGGACGTGCGGCGCGGCGCTCCGCCCGGGGCCGGCTCCCGCGTCGGCGTCGGTGTACACGGCGACCGAGCGGACGCCCAGCCGCCGCAGCGTGCGGAACACGCGGACCGCGATCTCGCCGCGGTTGGCCACAAGGACGCTTTCGAACATCACGGCCTCACATCCGGAATACGCCGTAGCCGACGGGGTCCAGCGGCGCGCCGGCCGCCGCGGACAGCGCGAGCGCCAGCACCCGCCGGGTGTCCAGCGGGTCGATCACGCCGTCGTCCCACAGCCGCGCCGTGGAGTAGTACGGGTTGCCCTGCCTTTCGTACTGCTCGCGGATCGGCGCCTTGAACTCCTCCTCCGCCTCGGCCGGCCACTGCTCGCCGCGGGCCTCCAGCTGGTCGCGGCGGACGGTGGCCAGCACGCTCGCGGCCTGCTCGCCGCCCATCACGGAGATCCGCGCGTTCGGCCACATCCACAGGAAGCGGGGGGAGTACGCCCGGCCGCACATCGCGTAGTTGCCCGCGCCGAACGATCCGCCGATCACCACGGTGAACTTGGGGACGCGGGCGCACGCCACGGCGGTGACCATCTTGGCGCCGTGCTTGGCGATGCCGCCCGCCTCGTACTGGCGGCCCACCATGAACCCGGTGATGTTCTGCAGGAACACCAGCGGCACCGAGCGGCGGTCGCACAGCTGGATGAAGTGGGCGCCCTTGAGCGCCGACTCGCCGAACAGGATGCCGTTGTTGGCGACGATGCCCACCGGGTGGCCGTGGATCCGCGCGAAGCCGGTCACCAGCGTGGTGCCGTACTCCTTCTTGAACTCCTGGAAGCGGCTGCCGTCCACGATCCGCGCGATCACCTCGCGCACGTCGTAGGGGGTGCGGGGGTCCGGCGGCACCACGCCGTACAGCTCGCCCGGGTCGACGGCGGGCGGCTCGGGCTCGGTCACGTCCCAGGGGCGCGGCTCGCGCGGCCCGAGCGTGGCGACGATGTCGCGGACGATCGCCAGCGCGTGCGCGTCGTCCTCGGCGAGGTGGTCGGTGACGCCGGAGGTGCGGGCGTGCAGCTCCCCGCCGCCGAGCTCCTCGGCGGTGACGACCTCGCCGGTCGCGGCCTTCACCAGCGGCGGGCCGCCCAGGAAGATCGTGCCCTGGCCGCGGACGATCACCGCCTCGTCGCTCATCGCCGGGACGTACGCGCCGCCCGCGGTGCACGAGCCGAGCACGGCGGCGATCTGCGGGATGCCCCGCGCCGACATGGTGGCCTGGTTGTAGAAGATCCGGCCGAAGTGCTCGCGGTCGGGGAACACCTCGTCCTGGCGGGGCAGGAACGCGCCGCCCGAGTCGACCAGGTAGACGCAGGGCAGCCGGTTGTGCAGCGCCACCTCCTGCGCCCGCAGGTGCTTCTTGACCGTCATCGGGTAGTAGGTGCCGCCCTTGACGGTGGCGTCGTTGGCGACGACCACGCACTCGCGCCCGGCGATCCGCCCGACCCCGGTGATGATCCCGGCGCCGGGGGCCTCGTCGTCGTACATCCCGTAGGCGGCCAGCGGCGACAGCTCCAGGAACGGCGACCCGGGGTCGAGCAGGGCGTCGACCCGGTCGCGCGGCAGCAGCTTGCCGCGCGCCACGTGCCGCTCGCGGGCGCGCTCGGGACCGCCGCGCCCGGCCCGGTCGATGCGCTCGCGCAACTCGGCGGCCAGCGCCGCGTTGTGCTCGGCGTTGGCCTTGAAGGTCGCGTCCGCGGGGTCGGCGCGGCTGGTCAGAACGGATCCGGCCATCAGTCGTCCTCGTCTGTTAACGACCGTTAACAACGCCTGATGTTAATACTCATTAACATCGGCCGTCCAGCCTCCTAGACTTCCGGCATGACCTCGCAACCCCTGCGGCCCGCGGGCGACCGGGCGGCGGCGGCGTCGCCGCGGCGGGCGGAGATCCTGGCCGCGGCCGCCGAGCTGTTCGCCCGGCGCGGCTACCACGGCGCGTCCATCGGCGACCTCGGCAGGGCCGTCGGGCTCACCGGTCCCGCCCTCTACCGGCACTTCCGCGGCAAGGAGGCGGTGCTGGCGGAGATGCTGCTGGACATCAGCGAGCGGCTGCGGGCCGAGGGCGCGCGGCGCGCCGCCGACCCCGACCCGGGGCGGGCCCTGGACGCCCTGCTGCGCTGGCACATCGCGTTCGCCCTCGACAACCCCGCGCTGATCACCGTCCACGAGCGCGAGCTGGACAACGTCCCCGAGCCGCAGCGGCACGAGATCCGGCGCCTGCAGCGCGCCTACGTGGAGGAGTGGGTCGGCGTGCTGCGCCGCCTGCGCCCCGAGGACCCGCCCACCGAGGACCGGGCGCGCGCCGCCGTGCACGCCTGCTTCGGCCTGCTCAACTCCACCCCCTACAGCGCCGCGGCCCTGGACCGCGCGGCGATGGGCGACCTGCTGTACGCGATGGCGTCCGCCGCCCTGCGCCAGGTCGCCGAGCCGTCCCGCAATTCGTCCCGCTGACGTTGAACGCCTCGGGCGGGGCGTGCGTACGACTGGGCATGACGGACCAGAAGGTGGCGCCGCTCGACGGCGGTTCGGCCGTCGGCCGGCGTGAGGCGGGGCACGGGGCGCCGCCCTCGGACGGCGGCCCCGCGGGGCCGGCCACGACGGACGTCCGGGGCGCCGACGCCGCCGACCGGGCGGCCCGCGACTGGTCCGGACGCAAGCCCGGCGGCCACCGCGGCACCGACCCCGCCGCCGGCGGCGAAACGGGGACCGCCGCAGGCGCCGCGCCCGAAACAGGCGGCGAAGCCGCGCCCGCGGGCGGGACGCAGGCGGAAAGCGCGGACCGGACGCCCGCGTCGTCCGCGCCGCCCGCCGCCCCCGCGGCTCCCGAGAAGAACGCCGCCCCCGCGGCTCCCGAGAAGAACGCCGCGGCCGACGACCCGGTCGAGGTGTGGCCGTGCGCGAACTGCGGCAGGCCCGTCCCGCAGCCGGTGCGCGGCACCTGGTCGGTGCGGTACTGCACGGACAACGACGGGGCGTGCGCCGCCGAGGCCCGCGCACGCCGCGAACGCGGCCGCGACACCCCCGGGCTGACCGGCCAGGTCGCCTGGGCGTGGGAGATCGTCGAACGGATGGAGGAGGCCGTGGGGCGGCTCGCCGGGTCGCTGGCCTCCGAGCTGAGCGTCGCCGGGGTGGAGCGGCGCATCGCCGACGCCAAGGCCGAGGCCGCCGCCCTCGTCGCGGTCGCGCAGAAGGAGCGCGACGCCTCCCAGCGGCAGGCCGAGGCGGCGTGGCGCCAGGCCGCGGCCGCCCGCGAGCGGATGGAGAACGCCGAACGGGAGGCCGCCGCCGCCCGCGACGAGGCCGCGCGGGCCCGCGCCGAACGCGACGCCGCGCGCCGCGAGGCCGCCGAGGCGCGCGAGGCCGCCGAGCAGGCGGTCGCCGCCAAGCTCGCCGCCGAACGCGAACGCGACCGCGTCGTGGAGCGCGAGGGCGAGCTGCTGTCGGCGCTGGAGTCGGCCCGCGCCGAACTGGTCACCCTGCACTCGCGGCTGTCGGACTCGGAGACGATCATCGAGGGCCAGCGGATCGAGGCCGCCGCCGCCCGCCGCGCCGCCGACGACCTGCGCGCCGCCGTGCACGAGGCCGAGACCAAGCGCGGGCAGGCCGTGGCCGACCGCGACCAGATGCAGGCGCGCCTGCACGAGTGCGAGCAGCAGAACTGGCGGCTGACGCGGACCGTGGAGGAGCTGCGCGCCGCGCTGACCGCGCTCACCGGCGAACGCGACGCGGCCCGCGCCGAGGCCGAACGCGCCCGCCGCCAGATCGACGCCCTGACCAGCTCCGCCCTGCCGGGCGCCGCCGCCGGGCGCCCGGCGGCCGGCACCCGACCCGCCGCCGAGCCGGAATCGGCCGGGCTGCACGCCCTGGACGGATTCCGGCTCCCCCACGCGGGCTGATCGAGACGAGGAGGTGAGGCCCCTACCGCAGAGCACTGGCCCTGTCTGAGCGGCCGCCGCGCCGAACCGGGACGGCGCGGCGGCCGACGCCGATCGGGGCGGTTCAGTCCGCGGAACGCCCGCGCAGCCGCGCCGTGTAGTCGACGGCGCCGGCGCGCACCGCGGCGTGCACGGCCCGCGCGATCCGCGCGCCCCACGTCGAACGCGGCCCGGCGAACGGCTCCTCCGCGCCCGAGTCGGGGACCATGGGGGCGGCCACGCAGATGGCGTCCGACGCGGTGCCGGTGCACGCGTACCCGGCCTCCAGCAGCGCCTGCGTCTTGGCCTCGGTGGCGGTGATGACCGCGTTGACCAGGGCGGCGTCGCCCAGCGGGACCGGCACCGCGACCACGATGTTGACCGTGCCGGGCGCGGCCCCGTCCAGCCGCGCGGGGGCCAGCTCCGGGTCGGCGGCGCCCGGGGGAGCGGCGGCCCACGTCGGGACGCGCAGCCCCACCGTCGCGGCCACGGTCACCCCCTCGTCCGAGGCCTGCACGGTCCGGTCGACCGGCGCCGCGGTCATCATGCCGACGCCGCGTCCCAGCAGGCCGTACCCGGCCGCCAGCTCGCGCAGGTGCTCCCGCGGGTCCAGGCGCGCGTACCCGCCGGGCACCTGGGCGTTCAGCACCCAGTCCACCGGCCCGATCCCGCCGCCCAGCAGCGCCGACGAGATCGCCCGCAGGCCCGGGCCCGGCCGCCACACCGTCGCCGCCAGCCGCGCGCCGTCCTCCACGCGCCACCGCGTCACCAGTCTCATCGAGGCCCGCATGAACGCTCCAAAGACACGACGGGCCGGCCGTCCGGGCCCGGCGCGACGTGCACCCGGGCGCCGAAGTGCGCGCCGACCGCCTCGCCGGTGAGCACCTCGCCGGGCGGGCCGGACGCGGCGACCCGCCCCCGCGACAGCAGCACCAGCGCGTCGGCGTACTGCCCGGCCAGCGTCAGGTCGTGGATCGTGGTGAGCACCGTCAGCCCGTCGTCCCGCCGCAGCCGGTCGACCAGCTCCATCACCTGCTGCTGGTGGCCGATGTCCAGCGCGGTCGTCGGCTCGTCCAGCACCAGCACGGGCGCCTGCTGGGCCAGCGCCCGCGCCAGCACCACCCGCTGCCGCTCCCCGCCCGACAGCCGGTCCAGCGGACGCGCGGCCAGGCCGACGAGGTCGAGCCGCTCCAGCACCTCGGTCGCCACCGCCCGGTCGCGGGCGCTCTCGCGGCCCAGATGCGGGATGTAGGGGGAGCGGCCGAGCAGCGTGTAGTCGAACACCGTCATCCCCGGCGGCAGGTTCGGGTTCTGCGGCGCGTACGCCACCAGCCGGGCGCGGCGGCGCGGCGGCAGCGCCCACGGGTCCGCCCCGGCGACGCTCACCGTGCCGCGGCGCGGCCGCCGCAGCCCCAGGATCGCCCGCAGCAGCGTCGACTTGCCCGCCCCGTTCGGCCCGATGACCGCCGTCCACGTCCCGGCGGGCGCCTCCAGGGACACGTCCCGCAGCACGGGCCGCCCCTCCAGGTCGACGTCCAGGCCGCGCACCGTGACGGTCACGTGTCCACCTCCCCGCGGACGGCGCGCAGCACCGCCACGAAGAACGGGCCGCCGACGAACGCGGTGACCACGCCGAGCGGCAGCTCGCCCGGCGCCACGACCGTGCGGCCCACCAGGTCCGCGACGGTCAGGAACGCCGCGCCGCCGAGCAGCGACAGCGGCAGGACGATCCGGTACGAGCCGCCCGCCAGCCGCCGCACCACGTGCGGCACCACCACGCCGACGAACCCGATGAGCCCGCTGACCGCCACCGCGCACGCGGTGGCCAGCGACGCGGCCGCCAGCACGGTCAGCCGCACCCGCGACGCCGACAGCCCCAGCGCCGCGGCCTCCTCGTCGCCGACGCTCAGCACGTCCAGCAGCCGCCCGTGCAGCAGCAGCGTCGCCACCGCCACCGCCGCGTACGGGGCGATCATCGCCAGCGTGGGCCAGTCGGCCAGGGTGAGACCGCCCAGGATCCACGAGTAGATCCGCTGCAGCTCCTCCGCCTTGGCCTGCTGCAGGAACGCCTGCACCGACGCGAGGAACGACGACACCGCCACGCCCGCCAGCACCAGCGTCGCGGTGCCGGACCCGCCGCCGCGGCGCGCCGTGCTGCCCAGCCCGTAGGCCAGCGCGACCCCGGCGACCGCGCCGGCGAAGGCGGCCAGCGGCACCGCGAACGTCGGCCGGTCCGACATCACGACGATCACCAGCGTGGCGCCGACGCCCGCGCCTGCCGCGGCCCCCAGCAGGTACGGGTCGGCCAGCGGGTTGCGGAACACGCCCTGGTAGGCCGCGCCGGCGACGGCCAGCAGCCCGCCCACCACCGCGCCCAGCAGCACCCGGGGGAGCCGCAGCTCGAACAGCACGTTCCGGTCGACCGGGGCCAGCCCCGAGTCGACGTGCACGAACGGCAGCCGGTCGGCCAGCGCCTTCACCACCCCGCCGGCCGGCAGACCGGCGGGGCCGATCAGCAGCGCGGCGAGCAGCGCCGCCGCGAGCACCAGCGCGGTCACCGCCAGCGGCACAGGACGCAGCCGCGCCGCCTCCCGCGCCTTCACCGGAGGGGCGGCGTCACCGCGCCGCCGACGCCTTCTGCACGGCGTCCCCGATCACCTTGACGAGCTCGGGCAGCCGCGGACCCCAGCGGGACGCGATCGAGTCGTCCAGCTCGACCACGTTCCCGCGCTTCACGGCGTCGAGCCCGTCCCAGCCGGGGCGCTTGGCCACTGCGGCGGCGTTCTGCCCGCAGCACTTGGTGTCGGCCAAGAACACCAGGTCCGGGTCGCTCTTGAGCAGGTGCTCGCGCGACAGCTGCGGGTAGGCGCCCGCCGCCGGCTGCGCCCCGTCGGCGATGTTGCGCAGCCCGAACAGCCCGTACACCTGCCCGATGAACGTCTTGGACGTCACCGTGTGCAGCTGCTCGTCCAGCTCGTGGTAGTAGGTGAGCGGCTCGCCGCCGGGCGGGGCGGCCTTCTTCGCGGCGTCCACGGTCTGTTGGATGCGGCGGCGCATGTCGTCGACGAGCCGGCGGGCCTGCTCGGCGTGGCCGGTGGCCGCGCCCAGATCCATGATCTCGTCGTAGGCGTCCTCGAACCGGGCGGCGGCGGGCTCCAGCAGCACCGGCACCTTCACCTTCTCCAGCGCCTTGACGATGCCGTCCATGTCGTCCGACAGCACCACCAGGTCCGGCTTGTAGCCGATGATCGCCTCGGCGTTCGGCTTGAAGCCCGACAGCTTGGTCCGCGGCGCGTTCGCCGGGTGGTCGGAGTACTCGTCGACGGCCACCACCTGCGCGCCCGCGCCGATGGCGAACAGCGTCTCGGTGTGCGTGGGCGACAACGACACGATCCGCTTGGGCACCGCGGGGAGGGTGACGGTCCCGTTGGCCGCCTGGACGGTGATCGACGCACCGTCCTCGCCCTTCCCGTCGGACGATGCGTCGTCGTTCGCGCCGCACGCCGCGGTCAGCGTCACGACGAGGGTCAGGGCGGCCGCGCCCAGGGCACGTAGCGGTCTCAACCGGGCCTCCAGGTGGGCGGGAGAGGCCGCCGCGACGGGCCGCCCCTTCCGCGAGGGTCGACTGTCATCCGCGCGCGGGAGGCGACCTGGCTCGGCCGAGCGGGGACGGCCATCACAGTTGCGGGACAGCGCCGGAATCGCACCGGACTTCGCTCCATGGCGCGCTCGACCGGCAACGTTATCAGCCGTTCGTCCCGGTCCGACACCGGACGTCCCCACTTGGGCTATCGTCGGCCTCGCACAACTGATCAACACACGGGTGGAGGAGTGGCGTGGTGAGTGGCGTGGCCGAACAGCGGGGTGTCGCGCTGGTCACCGGGGCGTCGCGGGGACTGGGCGCCGCCATCGCCCGCGGACTGGGCGCCGACGGGTGGGCGGTGGCGGTCGGCTACCGGTCCAACGCCGACGGCGCCCGGCGCGTGGTCGAGGACATCCGCGCCGCGGGCGGCACCGCCGAGGCGTTCGCCGCGGACGTCACCGACGAGGCCGAGGTGTCCGCCATGGTGCGGCGGGTCGTCGAACGCCTCGGCCCGGTGGAGGTGCTGGTCGTCAACGCCACCGGCCCCCAACCGCTGGTCGCCGTCGAGGAGCTCACCTGGGAGACGCACCTGGACCAGCTGCGCTTCTTCGTCAAGAGCCCGACCCTGCTGCTGCAGGCGGTGCTGCCCGGGATGAAGGAGCGGGGACGCGGCCGGGTCATCCAGATCGGCTCCGACGTGTTCGAACGCGCGCTGCCCGGCATGTCCGCCTACGTCGCCGCCAAGGGCGCGCAGATCGGGCTGACCCGGTCGTGGGCGCGCGAGCTCGGCCGGTACGGCATCACCGTCAACCTCGTCGCGCCCGGCTGGATCCCGGTCGAGCGGCACGCCGACGTCCCCGCCGAGGAGCGCGCCGCCTACAAGGCGGACGTGCCCCTCGGCCGCATGGGCGTCCCCCAGGACGTCGCAGCCGCGGTGTGCTTCCTGGCGTCCGACGCGTCTTCCTTCATCACCGGCGAACGCATCACTGTCAACGGCGGCCACACCATCGCCTAGACCCGGCCGGGAGCCCGCCGCGGTTCGACGCGACAGCGTCGACCCCGTACGAGACGTGGTGGGGGCGGGCTCCGCGGCGGCGGTCAGCAGGCGGGGACGACGGGGTTGTCGGAGCCGGTGTAGACGTAGGCGTCGGCCACGTAGCCGGCGCCGACCTTGTTCCAGATGTTGCTGGTGCCGTACGTGCCGGTGACCGTGGTGCCCCGCCGGTAGCAGGTGAGGAACACGGTGCCTCCGTCGGGCACCGACCCGATCGCGGACGTGTCGGTGCCCGGCCCGGACCGCACGGTCAGCGGGGCGCCGGCGGTGTTGACCGTCCCGGCCGGGCCGATGCAGGCGTTGCGGCTGGTGTAGTTGGCGGTGCCCCAGTAGAGGATCTGCGACCCGTTGAAGCGGATCTTCTGGTCGACGCCGTTGAGGCGCTGCTCGTAGTGCAGGTGCGGACCGGTCGAGCCGCCGGTGGTGCCGACGGTGCCGATCTGCTGCCCGGCGGTCACGCTCTGCCCGACCGTGACGAACTCCCCGGACAGGTGCGCGTACCGGGTCCGCCACCCGCCGCCGTGGTCGAGTTCGATCCACAGCCCGTAGCTGGTGCTGCCGGTGTTCTCCACGCGTGCGACGGTGCCCGCCGCCGACGCGGTCACCGCGTCGCCGTCGTCTCCGGAGCGGTTGAGGTCCACCGCGTTGGCAGGGCTGTGGTTGCTGCGGGTCTGCCCGGACCACACCTGCCCGCAGGGGAACGGCATTTGGAACGCGGGCGCGGCCATGGCCGGGGCTGCGGGCAGCAGGGCCAGGACGGGGGCGGCGGCGAGGACCACGGCGGTCGTACGTGCGGGTGTTCTCATGGAGGGCTCCGTAGGGGGCAGGCGGGGGAGTGCGGGTCAGCAGGAGGGGGCCACCGGGTCGTCGGACCCGGTGTAGACGTAGGCGTCGGCGACGAAGTGGCCGGGGCCGATGCGGTCCCACAGGTTGCTGGTGCCGTACGTGCCGGTGACGGTCTCGCCCCGCACCTGGCACTCGATGACGACGTTGGCGTAGTTGGCCGCCAGTCCCACGACGCTGGACGAGGTGCCGGCCGACGAACGCACGTTCAGGGGCGTCCCGTTGGTGCGGACGATCCCCTTGGGCCCGGTGCCCGTCCACAGGTAGGTGACGTTCACCCAGGCGTTGTCGGTGAGCCGCAGCCCGTCCCAGAAGGTGCCGTCGGCGAGGTCGATGCCCGCCGGGTTGGCGACGGTCCTGCCGAACTCGTCCTTGCCGCCGTTGTAGCCGTCCTGGTAGGCGGCCTGGGCCTCGGGCTTGCCCTGGGGCAGGTCCTTCCACATCTGCCGGACGGACGACGGGTTCCAGTAGTCGTCGCGGGTGTTCCAGGGGCCGACGTCCCACACGGGCGCGTACTCGCAGCGCGAACCCGACGTCGTGCACACGCGCACCGAGTACTCGCCGGCGTTGTTGGACGACAGCCCGCGGCGCGACGGCAGCGCGACGAAGTGGTCCCGCGTCGTGATGACGTGGCCGTTGGCCGTCGTGCCGCCGACCAGGCCCTCGCGGGTCGCGTACACGCGGTACGTCTGCGCGGCTGCCGCGGCCGGGGCGCGCCGTTCGGCGGTCAGGTCGCCGGTGAGCCGCACCGACGACACCGCGGGCGAGGGGGCGCCGGGCGCGGCCGACAGCACCACCCTCACCTGGATCCGCGTGGACGCGGCGGGCAGGACCTGCCCGGCGGGATACCACTCGGTCCAGGAGGTCCCGCCGAGGTGCGCCCGCACCTCGACGGCGCCCGCGCCCGACACTTCGGCGCGCACGCGGTTGACGGGTTCGGGCAGCTCTTTCGGGGGGAGCAGCAGCTGCCCCGAGGCGACGGCGCCGTCCAGGGCGGCGGGGCCGGTGCGGGTGTCGCGCAGGCGGAGCGCGCGGCCGTCGTGGCGGACGTTGACGTCGTCGCCGTCGATGGCCGACAGGTCCGGGGTCCAGGCGGTCTGCGCGTGGGCGGTGGCGGGCAGGCCGACGAGGGACGCGAGGACCCCCAGAGCGACCATGCCCCTGCGGATCAACGGGAGCATGACCTCGAGGGTGACCGCGCGTGATCAACCCGACAAGCGTGGAAACCGCACGAAAGCGCCCGCCGGTTTTCGGCTACCGTGCGGTAGGTCCCAGCTAGAAGCGGGGGGACGGCTGCCGCTCCCTCCGGTGCGGCGGCCGCCGAACGGCGGGGTCCGGCGGCCGTCCGTCGCTGCCGCGGGGCGGACGCGGACGTCCCGCGCCGCCGGGCGTCCCGAGGGGCCTAGGCCGCGGCCGCGGCGGTGCGGCGGCCGTGCCGCAGGCCGTGCACGGCGGCGACCACGGCGGTGAGGCCCGCGCCGATCGCCGCGATCGTGAAGCACAGCACGTACCCGTGCAGGTTCGGCACGTTCGTGCCGCGGATCACGTTGGCGGTGAGCACCGAGGCGGTCGCCGCGCTGGCCGTGCTGCCCCCCGCCGTGCGGACCAGCGAGTTGATGCCGCTGGCGATGCCGCTCTGGCTCATCGGGACGTGCTGCACGGCGAGGGTGCCGAGCGCCGCGTAGGCGATGCCGAAGCCGACGCCCTGCACGGCGCTGAACACCAGCATGTCGGCGACCGAGTCGTTGAAGAGCGCCAGCCACACGTAGCTGAGCCCGGCGAACACCGAGCCGATCGCCAGCGTGTACGCCGCGCCGAGCCGGGCCTCGAACCGCCCGGCCAGCGCCGAGAAGACCAGCATGGTGACGGTGCTGGGCAGCATGTAGAGGCCGACGTCCAGCACCGTGCCGCTCAGCCCGTAGCCCAGCCGCTCCTTGGGCGTCTGCACGAAGTTGGACACCAGGGTGAAGGCGGCGAACATGGAGAAACCGAGCAGCAGCGAGGCCAGGTTGGCCGACAGCGACCGCGGGCCGACCAGCAGGTTCAGCCGGACGAGCGGTTCGCGCACGCGCAGCTCGATCGCCACCCAGGCCGCGCACAGCGCCGCGGCGGCGGCGAACAGGCCGATGATCCGCCCCGAGCCCCAGCCCCACGCGTTGCCCTGGCTGATGCCCAGCAGCAGGCACACCAGCCAGGCGCCGAGCACCAGGGCGCCGAGCACGTCGGGCCTGCCGCCCGTGCGTCCGCCCGCGGACGGCGCGCACAGCGCCACCAGCGCCAGCGCGCACGCGCCGAGCCCGGCCGCCGTCCAGAACACCGGGTGGTGGCTGGTGGTGCGCTCGGCGATCACGCCGGTGAACAGCATGCCGGCGGTGCCGCCCACGCCCATCGTGGCGCTGACGACGCCGATCGCGGTGGTCACCCGGTCGGGCGGAAAGGCGTCCCGGATGGCGCCGATGGCCAGCGGGATCAGCGCGGCCGAGGCGCCCTGCAGCGCCCGGCCCGCGATCAGCGCGCCCAGCGAGTCGGACAGGGCGCACACCACCGACCCGGCGACCAGCAGCCCCAGGGTCACCATGATCATCAACTTCTTGCCGTACATGTCGCCGAACCGCGACAGCAGCGGTGTGGCGACCGCCCCGGCCAGCAGGGACACGGTGAACACCCACGTGATCGCCGACATGGACACGTGCAACGTGGTCATCAGCCTGGGCAGCAGCGGCAGCACCAGCGTCTGCTGCACCGAGACGGCCATGCCCGCGACGGCCAGGGCCGTCAGGGTGAGTCGGGCGGGCGAGCGTGCGGCGCTCGCCTTCGCGTGGTCGGTGCGTTCTCGCTGTCCGGTCCCCGTGGTACCGGTGCCGGTCATGAAACCTCCTGTCGAAGGGCATAGCGCGTCGGGGTGGGCGCGGTGATCCGCGAGCGAGCGCGATCTAACTTGCTTAAGTTAAGCAAATAATCCCTAGGATGGATGACATGTCCCTGCACCGGCTCCTCCCCGCCGGCCCGGCCGCCGAGACGGACGGGCCGGTTCCGGCGGACGTCATCGAGATCGAGCGCGCCCTGACGAGGATCGCCTACCTGCTCAACCGCAGCCGCCGGCACGGTCAGGTGAAGGCCGAGGCCGACGTGGAGGTGGACCGCGCCGCCGTCCCCGTCCTGCGGCTGCTGTCGGACTCCGAGCCGCTGCGCCTCGGCGAGGCGGCCGGGCGCCTGGGGGTCGAGCCGTCGCACGTGACGCGGCAGGTGCAGCGGCTGGTCAGGGCGGGCTACGTGGAGCGGCTGCCGGACCCGGACGACCACCGCGCCTTCCGCGTCGGCCTGACCCCGCGGGGCCGCGCCGCGGCCGACCGCATCCGCCGGGTGGGGCTCCAGCGGATGCATGAGGCGCTGGCCGCCTGGTCGCCGGACCAGCGGGAGCGGCTCGCCGTGCTGTTCAACCGCATGGTCGACGACTTCCTCGCCCACGCCGAGCACGGGCGGACGGCCTGCTGCGACGCCTCGGACAGCGCCTCGGACAGCGGCTCGGACGGCGGCTCGGACGGCGGCTCGGGCGGAGCGAAGGCGGCCGAGGGCGACGTGCGGTAGACGGCGCGCGGCCGCCCCTCGACTAGGGTCCAAGGAGTGATCACTGAGGAGCTGTCGCGGAACGTCGCCACCGCGTGGGGGGACGACGGGAAGCGATGGCTCCGGGACCTGCCGGGCATTCTGCGCGAGCTGCTCCGTGACTGGGACCTGAGGGCAGGTCGGCCGTTTCCGTCGTCCTACCACTACGTCACCTCCGTGACCCGCGGCGATGGCGCACCGGCCGTGCTCAAGCTGGGCGTGCCGAGCGAGACGGCGCTCGCCGGGGAGGCGTCCGCCCTGGCCGCGTTCGACGGTCGCGGCGCGGTCCGGCTGCTGCGGACGGACCTCGAGCGGGGGGCGCTGCTGCTGGAACGCGTTGCACCCGGGCGTCCCGCCCGCGATCTTGTACCCGCACGGGACGCCGAGGCGACGACGGCGATCGCGTCGGTGATGCGGCGCCTGCACGTTCCGCCGCCGCCCGACAGCGAACTGCCGGACCTGCTGACACAGGCCAGGGCCTTTGACGACTACGCGGCCAGGCACGGGGAGAACGGGCCGCTGCCGCTGGACATGGTGCTGCGCGCGGGCGGGCTGATGCGCGAGCTGTGCGCGTCGGCCGCCGAACGCGTCGTCCTGCACGGCGACCTGCACCACGACAACGTCCTGCGCGCCGCCCGCGAGCCCTGGCTGGCCATCGACCCGCATGGGCTCGTCGGCGACCCCGGCTACGACGTCGGCGCGATGCTCTTCAACCCCGACCCGGGCGACCGCGACGAGAAGCCGACCGCGCTGGTGCCCGCGCGGGTCGAGCAGCTCGCCGACGAACTGGCCATGCCGCTGGACCGCGTCGTGGCGTGGGGGTTCGTCAAGGCCGTCATGTCGGACGTATGGACGGCCGAGGACTGGACGCCGGGCGCGGGCTGGTCTCCGATCAGCCGGGCGTTCGATGTGGCGCGCCTGCTGGCGCCCCGCCTTCCGTAGAGCCGCCCCTTCACCGGCCCGCCATACGGCCGCCCGTGTCTGAGAGCAGGGCAGGGGTGGTAGTCATGCCGGTTCCGACTACGCGCCGCGCATCGCTTGAGGCAGCGTCGTGAGCGCGGACCGGGGCGGCGTCCGCCAAGCGCGCCCTCGTCACCGACGGCGAGATGCCGGGGACGTCGTCCGGTCCCGGGCCCGTCGGGTCGCAACCGCACACCGCGGCCCCGGCATCGGCCGTGCGCGAAAGAGGACGCGCCGCCCGCCGGCACCGCCACGGGATCCGCCCGACCGGCTGCGACCCGGGGCGGGCGGCGCGCCGGGTTTCCCCGGTGCGGCAGGGGGGACGCTGCTGCTGGGTCGGGCCTGCTCCATCGTCGGCGGCGTTCGAGGCGGGGGCGTGAACGTGGAACGCAAGGACGACGCGGAGACCGCGCGGACACGGCAGGTGCCGCCGTCGCTGGTCCTCGCCGCGGGCTGGGCCTGGCGCCTTCTGGTCCTCGCCGCCGTGCTGTACGTCCTGGTCCGGATCGCGAGCAGGCTCACCTTCGTGGTGATCCCCTTCGTGGTCGCGCTGCTGCTGTGCGCGCTGCTGCACCCGGTCATCGCGCGGCTGTCCCGGTGGGGGATGCGGCCGCTGGCCGCCACCTGGATCACCATGCTGCTGTCGCTGGTCGTGCTCGGCGGCGTCGGCTTCTACGTCGGCGTCCAGGCCAACGCGCAGTTCCCCAGGCTGGCCGCCGAGGTGCAGCAGACCGGCCGGCAGGTGCAGGACTGGCTGGTCCACGGGCCGCTGCACCTGAAGACCTCGCAGCTGCAGCGGTACGTCGACGAGGGCGTGAAGTATCTGGAGGAGCGGCGCGGCCAGCTCGCCGGCACCGCCGTGGAGGCGGGGCGGCTGACCGTCGAGATCCTCGCCGGCTTCGTCCTCATGCTGTTCGTCCTGTTCTTCCTGCTCAAGGACGGCGGCCGGATCTGGCGCTGGATGATCGGCGGGCTCGGCCCGTACCGCGCCCGCGTGGACCGCGCGGGCCGCGCCGCGTGGCGGACGCTGTCGCAGTACGTCCACGGCACGGTCGTCGTGGCGGCCATCCACGCGATCACCATGGCGATCGTGCTGACGGTGCTGGGCGTGCCGCTGGTCGCCCCCCTCGCAGTGATCATCTTCCTGGGGAGCTTCATCCCCATCGTCGGCATCCTGGTGAGCGGGGCGCTCGCCGTCGCCGTCACGCTGAGCGCGAAGGGCATCTGGGCGGCGCTGATCTTCCTCGGCCTGCTGCTCGTCGAGCAGCAGATCGAGGGGCATCTGCTGCAGCCGCTCGTGGTCGGCCGCTGGGTGCGGCTGCATCCGCTGGCGATCATCATGGCCATCTCCGTGGGCGGCGTCCTGGCCGGCATCCCCGGCGCCGCGCTGGCCGTGCCCCTGGTCGCCGTCGTCTACCGGGTCATCCCCGCCCTGCGCGCCGATCCGGTGCCCGCCGCTGCCGCCCCCGCTCCCGCCGACCCGCCGCAGGCCGACGACTCGTCCGACGACCGGCGGCGCGACGAGGAGGGGGAGACGGGCGCCTGAACGCCCGTGCCGGAGTCGACGCGCCCGAACGTCGCCGTGAGGGCCGGTCGGCCGGTCCGCGGGCTGTGTCCTCATCGCGGTCGGCGTCCCCCTCGCGCGGCGGAGACGCACGTTCATCCGCGGGGCGGGAGACAGCGCGTGCCGCTTCGGCGAAGGATGTGACGCAGGAAGCACTCGATGACGAGGGGGGACGTCATGCAACGCTTCGCGCTCATGTACCGGATCAAGCCGGGCAGCCAGGCGGCCGTCCGCAAGCTGCTGTCGGAGTACGAGGCCCCGCAGCAGATCACCGACGGCGCGGCCCGGCTGCTCGGCACGTCGGTGTTCATGAAGGACGACGTGGTGGTGCGGATGATCGAGATCGAGGGCGACCTGGAGACGGTGGCGCGGCACCTGTCCCGGCAGCCGTCCATCCAGCGGCTCGAACGGGAGCTCGACCGGTACGTGGCCGAGAAGCGGGACATGAGCACGCCCGAGGGCGCGCGCGAATTCTTCCGCAAGGCGCTGATGGAGACTCTCATCACCCGCACGGCACCGCCGTCGGAGCCCGCTTTCAGCGGCCGCTGACGAAAAGGCCGCACGGCATTCGCACGGGTCGCCGGAAGGGGGACGGCGACCGGTTCCCTTGCCCGCGCGATGGGCGCCGCGTCGGTGATCGCCGGGGAAGTGGCGTGCCTTTGGGGAATGCATGGGAATTCACCGTGCGCCCGGCGGTATAGGTCCATTGCCGTACGACGTGCCGCGCCGCCGAACGACGTCGACGCCGGCGTACGGATGATCATCGGGACCCGCGTCCGGCGGGCGCCCTCGCCCTTGTCTTTCCGCCCTTGCGCGGTGCCCTGAAACGGAGGCGCAGGCAGTGGAACCCGTGCGCGTGCTGATCGCCGACGACCAGCCGCTCGTGCGCGAGGGGCTGCGGGCCACCCTCGCGCCGGCGCAGGACCTGCGCATCGTCGGCGAGGCGTGCGACGGGCTGGAGGCGGTGCGGCTGGCCCACGCGACCAGGCCCGGCGTGGTGCTGATGGACATCCGCATGCCGGGCCTGGACGGGCTGGAGGCCACCGAGCGGCTGTGCGGCCCGGACGGCGTGCCGGGCGTGCGGATCATCATGCTCACCATGTTCGACCAGGACGAGCACGTGTTCGGCGCGCTGCGCGCCGGGGCCAGCGGGTTCCTGCTCAAGGACGTGCCCGCCGAGAAGATCGTCGAGGCGGTGCGCGTGGTGGCCGCCGGCGACGCCCTGCTGGCCCCCGCCGTCACCCGCCGGCTGATCGCCGAGTTCGCCCGCCGGCCGACCGTCACGCCCGGCGCCGCCTCCGCCCTGGACGGGCTGACCGCCCGCGAGACCGACGTCTTCAAGCTGCTGGTGCGCGGCTACGGCAACGAGGAGATCGCCCGCATGCTCTCGCTCGGCGAGAGCACGGTGAAATCGCACGTCCAGCACCTCTACCAGAAACTCGGCGTGCGCGACCGCGTCCAGTTGGTCATTCACGCCTACGAGTGCGGGCTGCTGCGCCCGGGCGTCGCGGCGGCCTCCGCCGAGCGGAGGAACTGACCGCCTTCGCGGAGGACGGGGCAATTCATATCGCCGTGGGAAGACGTCGGTGAATTGCCGCCCTAACGTGGTGCCGTCATGTTTTTCCGAATGATCGGGGAGTGAGCCGTCGTGTCTGACCGCACCCTCATCGTCGCGCGTCTCAAACCGGGTGGAGCCGATGGCGTCGCCAGGCTTTTCGCCGAATCGGACGCGTCGGAGCTGCCGCGCGCGCTGGGCGTCGTCCGGCGCCACCTTTACCAATTTCACGGGCTGTATTTCCACTATGTCGAGTTTGAGGGTGACGCCCGGGCCGCGGTGGAGCGCGCCCGCAAACGCGCCGACTTCCAGAAGCTCAGCGACGACCTGCAGGCCTATGTGATGGCCTACGACCCGGCGACGTGGCGAACCCCGAAGGACGCCATGGCCGAGGAGTTCTACCGGTGGACGCCCGAGGAGGGCGCCCAGGGTCCCGCTCTGCGCGCAGCGTCGCGGCCGGCCGCCGCGCGGGGGGACGCATGAGGGGCGCGACCGCGGCGGCCGCGGACCGGCGCGCCCAGGCCACCGCCCGCTGGGTGCGGTGCGCGGCCTGCGGCACGACGCTGTACGTCCCGCGGCTGTCCAGGCTGCTGGGGGTGTGCCCGGACTGCGGTCACCACCACCGCCTGCGCGCCGGCGAGCGCATCGACCACCTGCTCGACCCGGGGTCCTTCACCGCCGCCTCCGACCGGATCCGCAGCGCCGATCCGCTGGGCTTTCGCGACCGCCTGCCCTATCCGGAGCGGCTGGCCGCCGCCATGGAGAGCACCGGGCTGGACGACGCGGTCGTGCGCGGACGCGGCACCGTGCAGGGCACCGAGGTCGTGGTGGCGGTCATGGACTTCGCGTTCATGGGCGGCAGCATGGGCTCGGCGGTCGGCGAGGCGGTGACCCGGGCGGCCGAGGAGGCGCTGGCCACCCGCACCCCGCTGCTGCTCGTGACGGCCTCCGGCGGCGCCCGCATGCAGGAGGGCTGCCTGTCGCTGATGCAGATGGCCAAGACCGCGCAGGCGATCCGCGCCTGCGGCCGCGCCGGCGTGCTGACGGTGAGCGTGCTGACCGACCCCACGTTCGGCGGAGTGACCGCGTCGTTCGCCACCCTGACCGACGTCGTGCTGGCCGAGCCGCGCGCCCTCGTCGGGTTCGCCGGGCCGCGGGTGATCGAGTCGGCGACCGGGCGGCCGCTGCCCGACGGGTTCCAGACCGCCGAGTACCTGCGCGAGCACGGCATGGTCGACCTCGTCGAGACGCGCGCCAACCTGCGCCCGGTGCTCGGACGCGTCCTCGCGCTGTGCGCGCCGCGCGCCGACGACTGCGGGCACCGTCCGCCGCAGCGGTCGGAGGCGCGGGAACGGGACGCCTGGGAGACGGTGCGTTTCGCCCGCGCCATCGACCGCCCCACGACGCTGGACTACATCGGCATGATGTGCGCGGACTTCGTCGAGCTGCACGGCGACCGCGCGCACGGCGACGACCCGGCGATCGTGGGCGGGCCGGCCCGGCTGGGCGGGCGCAACGTCATGATCATCGGCCATCAGAAGGCGCACGACACCGCCGGGCTGGTCGCCCGCAACTTCGGCATGCCGCACCCCGAGGGGTACCGCAAGGCGGTGCGGCTGATGCGGCTGGCCGAGCGCCTCGGCCTGCCCGTCGTCACCCTGGTCGACACGCAGGGCGCGGCGGCGGGCGTGGAGGCCGAGGAGCGCGGCCAGGCGTGGGCGATCGCCGAGTCGATCGCGACGATGGCCGAGCTGACCGTGCCGGTCGTCGCCACCGTGATCGGGGAGGGCGGCAGCGGCGGCGCGCTCGCGCTGGCCGTGGCCGACCGCGTGCTGATGCTGGAGAACGCCTGCTACTCGGTGATCAGCCCGGAGAGCTGCTCGGTGATCCTGTGCGGGGACTCCGGACGCGCCGCGGCGATGGCCGAGGCGCTGCGCCTCACCGCGCCCGAGCTGCTGCGGCTCGGGGTCGTCGACGGCGTGGTGCCCGAACCGGACGGCGGGGCGCAGCGCGCGCCCGAGGACGCCGCCGACGCGCTGAAGGCGGCGGTGCTGCGCGCGCTGCACGACCTGGACGGGCTCGACGGCGCCGACCTGGTGGCGCGTCGGCACGCCCGGTTCCGCACCCTGGGGGTGGTCGCCGATGCCTGAGCATTCCCTCTCCGCCGCGGCCGACGACGCGCGGCGCATCGCCGGGAACGGCGCGGCCAAGGACCGTTCCCGGGCGCAGGCGGCGCAGGGCCGCGGCGGACCGGACCTGGCGCGTGAGGCGAGCCCGAACGGCGCCGCCGCGGGTCCGTCCGGCAACGGCCGTCCCGCCGCGCCCGGGGCCGGGAGCGGGCCCGCCAAGTCCGCCGCGGGCAACGCCGCCGCCAAGACGCGGTCCCGCAACGGCGTGGCACCGGCCCGCTCCGCCGGCGACGCGGCGCGGGGCGGCGCCGCGACCCGGGCCGACTGGGAGGCGCTGGTGCGCACGCTGCGCGAAGAGGCCGCCGACCTGGTCAGGTCCGTGCCCGGACCGCTCGCCCGGCTCGCGGTGCGCGTCGGCGACTGCTCCGTCGAGATGGCGTGGGACCGGCGGCCCGCCGCCCGCGCCGCGGCGGATGCGGACGCCGCGCCGTCACCGCCGCCCGCCGGCGCCGGACCGGGCGCCGGGGCCCGGGCCGCGTCCGACGCGGCGGGCGACGCGAAGGCCGACGCCCGCTCCGACGCCGGGACCGACGAAGGGTTGGAGACCTGCGCCGCGCCATTGGTCGGCACGTTCTACCGGTCCCCGGCGCCGGGCGAGGACCCGTTCGTGGAAGTGGGCGACCGGGTGAAGGCCGGCCAGCCGGTCGGGATCGTCGAGGCGATGAAGCTGATGAACGAGATCCCCGCCGAATGCGACGGCGAGGTGGTGGAGGTGCTCGTCCCCGACGCCGCCCCCGTGGAGTTCGGGCAGCCGCTGGTGCGCATCCGTCCCGACCGCCGCGGCGGCGCCGACGGCGACCGACGGCGGGACTGACCGGGGGCGCGCGGTGTTCCGAAAGATCCTCATCGCCAACCGCGGGGAGATCGCCGTGCGGATCGCCCGCACCTGCCGGGAGATGGGCATCGCGACCGTCGCGGTGCACTCCACCGCCGACCGGGACGGGCAGGCCGTCGCGCACGCCGACGAGACCGTGCAGATCGGCCCGCCGCAGGCGCGGCGCAGCTACATGTACGTGCCGGCGATCATCGAGGCGGCGCTGCGCACCGGCGCGGACGCGATCCACCCCGGCTACGGGTTCCTGTCGGAGGACCCCGACTTCGCCCGGATCTGCGCCGAGCACGGCATCGCGTTCATCGGCCCGCCGCCGGAGGTCATGGAGACCACGGGCGACAAGGCCCGGGTGCGCCGCCTGATGGCCGACGCCGGGCTGCCGGTGCTGCCGGGCAGCGACGGCACGCTGCCCACCCTGGACGACGCGCAGGAGGTCGCCCGCCGCATCGGCTTCCCGGTGATCGTCAAGGCGGCGGCGGGCGGCGGGGGACGCGGCATCGCGGTGGCCGACTCGCCGTCCGCGCTGTGCCGCGCCTACCGGGAGACCACGGCGGTCGCCCGCACCGTGTTCGGCGCTGGCGACGTCTACCTGGAGCGGTACGTGCCCGCCGCCCGCCACGTCGAGGTGCAGCTGCTGTGCGACGGGCACGGCGCGGCGATCCACCTCGGCGAGCGCGACTGCTCCCTGCAGCGGCGGCGGCAGAAGCTCATCGAGGAGGCGCCGTGCCCGGGCCTGTCGCCGCACCTGCGCGAGCGGCTCGGGGAGTACGCGGTGGCGGCGGCCCGCGCCCTCGGCTACGAGGGCGCGGGGACGGTGGAGTTCCTCGTCGACCACTCCGGCGAACCCACGTTCATGGAGGTCAACGCCCGGATCCAGGTGGAGCACCCGGTCACCGAGATGATCACCGGGCTGGACCTGGTCCGGGAGCAGATCCGCATCGCGGCGGGGGAGCGGCTCGGGCTGACCCAGCGCGACGTGCGGCCCGTGGGCTGGGCGATCGAGTGCCGGGTCAACGCCGAGGACCCCGACGCCGACTTCCGCCCCACCCCCGGACTGCTGGAGGTGTTCCGGCCGCCCGGCGGCCCCGGGACGCGCGTCGACTCGGGCTTCGTCCAGGGCGACCGGGTGCCGTCGTTCTACGACTCGCTGCTCGCCAAGCTGGTCGTCTGGGCGCCCACCCGGGAGCAGGCCATCGCCCGCGCCGACCGGGCCCTGGCCGAGTTCACCGTCCGCGGTCCGGGGATCGCGACCACCGTTCCGCTGCTGCGCGCGCTGCTGGCGCATCCGGACTTCGTCGCCGGACACCACCACACGAACCTCGTCGACCAGATGGCCCGTTCGAAAGGAGACAGCGATGTCCGAGAGGACGACGTCCGCACCGGCGCTCACCGATGACGACGTGCAGGCGCTGCTGCGCGCCGTCGGCGCCGCCGGCGCCGCGCCCGGCGACCGCGGCAGAACGTTCGAGGAGCTGGGCCTGGACTCCCTGGCGCGCTTCGAGATCGCCAGCCGCATCAAGAACCGCTACGGCGTGGACGTGGAAAGCGAGATCACCGCCGAGACCAGCCCGGCCGGCCTGCGCGACCTGGTCAACAGCAGGCTCGCCGGGGCCTGACGGCCGCGGGGGCCGCACGGGCCCCGTCCGGAGTCCAGTTTCCAGGCACGCACCGGGCCGCAGCGGCCCCGCAGAGGAGGACGACATGATCGGCACCACCGACAACTCGATCGTCATCGACGCGCCCGTCGGGTACGTCTTCGCCAAGACCAACGACGTGCGCGGCTGGCCGGACCTGTTCACCGAGTACAAGAGCGTGGAGGTGCTCGAGGAGGAGGAGAACGCGGTCACGTTCCGGCTCACCATGCACCCCGACGAGAACGGCACGTGCTGGTCGTGGGTGTCGCGCCGGGAGTGGGACCCGCGCACCCGCACCGTGCGGGCCCGCCGCGTGGAGACCGGCCCGTTCGAGTTCATGGACATCATCTGGACGTTCGAGGAGCTCGAACCCGACCGCACCCGCATGCGCTGGGTGCAGCACTTCCGCATGAAGCCGGACGCGCCGGTGGACGACGAGTGGATGACCGGCAACATCAACCGCAACTCGGTCGAGCAGATGCGGATCATCAAGGAGCGGCTGGAGCGGCGGCGCTCCACGGCGGTGGGACTGGACGACGTGCCGTCCAACACCCGGCGCGGCGGCGACATGCGCACGCTGCTGGCGCCCAGCACCATCGGGTCGGCGTACGGCTTCGGCGGCGCGATGCGCCTCGGCCCGCACGAGCGCACCCGCGAGCACTACCACCCCTACTCGGAGGAGTTCCTGTTCGTCACGTCGGGGGAGATGCGCGTCGAGCTGGACGGGCGGCCCTCCACCATCCGCGCGGGCCAGGCGATGCTCATCCCGCGCGGCGTGCGGCACCGCGTGACCGGCGGAGACACCGAGTCGATGGTGGTGTTCCACCTGAGCCCGCTCGCGCCGCGCCCCGACCTCGGCCACGTCGACACCGAGGACGAGGCGGCGGGCGCCGCGGCGCGGCCGTCCCCGGCCGCGGCCGCCGCCTCGCGTCCCGTCGCGCACGCCGCCGGGCAGGGGGCCAGGCCGGGCGCGAAGCCCGGCAAGGCCGGCGCCAAGACGGGGGCCAAGCCGCGCGTCAAGGAGACGTCGTGAGGCCCGAGAAGGGCGCGGCGCGACGTACCGGTTCCGGACCGCGGCGGACCGTCGTCACGGGCATCGGGGTCGTGGCGCCGGGGGGCGGCGACCGCGAGGAGTTCTGGCGGCGGATCGTCGACGGCAAGCCGGCCATCCGGCGCATCACGTTCTTCGACCCCGCGCGCTTCCGGTCCCAGGTGGCGGCCGAGTGCGACTTCGCGCCCGCCGACTACGGGCTGACGCCCCGGGAGACGCGGCGCACCGACCGGTTCGTGCAGTTCGCCATGGCGGCCGCCGACGAGGCGATCGCCGACAGCGGACTGGACCTGCAGACCGTGGACACCGAGCGGATGGGCGTGTCGCTCGGCACGGCCACCGGCGCGGCCGCGACGCTGGAGGACGAGTACGTGGTCGCCAGCGACCACGGCAGGCACTGGGTGGTGGACGCCGACCACGTCATGCCGTTCATGTACCAGGCGCTCGTGCCGTCCAGCGGCGCCGCCGAGCTGGCGGTGCGCTACGGCGCGCACGGCCCCGCCGCGGTGATCTCCACCGGGTGCACCGCGGGCATCGACGCCATCGGCCACGCCCACCGGCTGATCCTCGACGGCGAGGCCGACGTGATGGTGGCGGGGGCCTCCGAGGCGCCGGTCACGCCGTTCTCGGCCGCCGCGTTCGACGCGATCCGGGCGACCACGCCGCGCAACGACGACCCGGAGGGCGCGTCCCGGCCGTTCGACGCCGACCGGCAGGGCTTCGTGCTCGGCGAGGGCTGCGCGGTGCTCCTCCTGGAGGAGCTGGGGCACGCCCGGGCCCGCGACGCCGAGATCTACTGCGAGATCACCGGGTACGGCACCCGCGCCAACGCCTACCACATGACCGGGCTGCGGCCCGACGGCCTGGAGCTGGCCGAGGCCATCTCCGAGGCCATGCGCCAGGCCCGGCTCGACGGCTCCGACCTGGGGTACATCAGCGCCCACGGGTCCGGCACCAAGATGAACGACCGGCACGAGACCGCCGCGTACAAGCGCGCGCTGGGGCCCGCGGCCTACGACGTGCCGATCAGTTCCATCAAGTCGGTGGTGGGGCACTCGCTCGGCGCGATCGGGTCGATCGAGATGGCGGCGTGCGCGCTGGTGATCCAGCGCGGCGTCATCCCGCCGACCGCCAACCTGCAGACCCCGGACCCCGACTGCGACCTGGACTACACCCCGGTCACGGCCCGGGAGGCCCGGGTGGACCACGCCTTGTCGGCGGGCAGCGGCTTCGGCGGCTTCCAGTCCGCCATGATCTTCTCCCGGCCGCCGGGCGGCCGGGCGGAGCGATGACCGCCGCGGGCGGCCGCGCGGCCGCGACCGCGGTCCGCGCGCCGGC
>NZ_BCQU01000056.1:0-44775 GCF_001552235.1 Actinomadura rubrobrunea NBRC 15275
CGGGACCATCCCCGCGTGCGCGGGGCCGACTCAACCATGGGCTGAGCTGCCCCCAACAGGGACGGACCATCCCCGCGTGCGCGGGGCCGACTGGCACAGTTACGGGGACGTCATCCCGGAATGGGGACCATCCCCGCGTGCGCGGGGCCGACGTGAGCCAAGCATCCTCATGGGCAACCACTTGAGGACCATCCCCGCGTGCGCGGGGCCGACGAGTCCCCGGTGTTGAGGCGCCTGGAGGGCCTGGGACCATCCCCGCGTGCGCGGGGCCGACCCCGGAGTCGCGCCCGAAGGGACTCAACGGGAAGGACCATCCCCGCGTGCGCGGGGCCGATTCGAAAACGTCCGCGTAAGGTTGCTGGATCAGCGGACCATCCCCGCGTGCGCGGGGCCGACGAACTGCCAAACCTGGACATCCTGCCCGACATCGGACCATCCCCGCGTGCGCGGGGCCGACCTGCGCCCCTACGGCGTGTCCAGTCGGCCCAAGGGACCATCCCCGCGTGCGCGGGGCCGACACAGCGTTCCGCCTGCGGCGCTGCTCGGAACGCGGACCATCCCCGCGTGCGCGGGGCCGACCAGGCCCCGCTCCAGGACCAGGCCACCCGCCTGGGACCATCCCCGCGTGCGCGGGGCCGACGCCAAAACGCAGCAGCTGATCCGCAGCGGAGAGGGACCATCCCCGCGTGCGCGGGGCCGACGTGACCTTGTACACCCATCGGCCGCTGTTCCCGGGACCATCCCCGCGTGCGCGGGGCCGACGTGGCTCTGCGGTCCGCTCACCGTCTTTGTTGGGACCATCCCCGCGTGCGCGGGGCCGACCCGCACGTGCACCGCAACTGGAACCGCACCAAGGGACCATCCCCGCGTGCGCGGGGCCGACACCCCGTGCCGGAGACAGAACCTGAGGCATCAGGGACCATCCCCGCGTGCGCGGGGCCGACCGTCTCATGGCTCGCCCCAACCGCCGACCGCCAGGACCATCCCCGCGTGCGCGGGGCCGACACTTTGTGACCTGCGATTCTATGGTGTCGAATCCAGGATTCCATTCAGTTGGAGTTGCAAACGGACCCCAGGGCGTCTAGCGGCAAGGCAGCGGGATGCAGGGTTGATCCTGCCGACCGTGCGGGCGGCGTTGGGAACATCATGCTCGGTCGCAGTGTCGCTGATTCCGCTGACATCAGATCCTGAACCGTCATCGGACCGGTGTCCTACCACCAACCCATCTCATGTGTCGGACGTCGCCTTTGATGACGTTGAGGGGCGGCGCTTCTTCCTTCGTCAACAAGATCACGATGGGGCGGTGGATCTCGTAGTGTGACAGCGTGTTGATCTTGGCGAGGAGTGGCCGTCGGTCGGCGGGGCGGGCGGCGGACGGACGCCCTGGGCGTGTATGCGCCCTCCTGGGGTTCGCGTTCTTGCTGGTCAGCGTGGCGGTGTTCGCAGTTGGGATGGCTGCGGGCCCGTCTGGGCTGGTCGCGCGGTGGGGGTCTGGCGGACCGTTCCTCGCGGTGGCGGCTGACTTGTCTCGCCACACCGTCACGGTGATCGCCCGTACGGCGGCCGCGTGTTCGGCGGTTGGCGTTGTGCTGCTTCTGTTGGCGCTGCGGCGCGGATGGAGCGGTGTCGCGCCCCGGGTGCTGCTGTGGGCCGGGGTGGTCGGCGCCGTCCTGTTCTGTCTGCTGCCGCCGGCCGGGTCGATCGACATCCTCAACTACGCGATCTACGGCCGCATCGCCGACCTCGGGTTCGACCCGTACCACATGACGCCGAACCAGCTTCGGCAGGCAGGTGACCCGGTGGGCCTCTGGCGGCCGCGGTCGTGGGCGGAGCAGCCCACGGTGTACGGGCCCGTGGCGACGGCCGTACATGCCGTGGCCGCTCGGCTCGGCGGCGCTTCCATGGCCTGGATCGTGGCGTGGCTCAAGGTGGCCCACGCGGCGGCGTTCGTCGCGATCGCAGTGATGATCGACCGGCTGGTCGGGCCTGATCGAGTGGCGCGGATGCGGGCGGCGGTGCTGTGGACGGTCAACCCGCTGATGCTCTTCTGGATGGTGGGCAGCGGCCACGTCGACGTCATCGCGGTGGCGTTGCTGGTCGGAGCCGTGTGGGTGCTCAGCCGGAGCAGATGGGGGATCGCCGCGTCCGGCCTGGTCGCTGGAGCGCTGGTGGGGGCTGCGATCGCGGCCAAGGTGACGTACCTGTTTCCTGCGGTCGGCCTAGCTCTGGGCTGTCGCCGTCGGCCTCGTGTGGTGGTCGCGGGTGCTCTGGGGGCCGCCGTCACCGTGGGAGTCGGCTATCTCCTCGCCGGGCGAACGGCGATGGCGTCGTTGTCTCAGCGCATGTCCCACGACAGCGACCTGTTCTTGCCGATACCGTCCATCTTGCGGGACCGGCCCGCCGTCTACAGCGCGACTGTGCTGGTCAGCACCTTGTGCGTCGCTGGCCTGGTGTGGTGGCGTCTCCGCCGCGACGGCACTGGCGACGGCACCTTGGACCTGCGTCCGCTGGTCGCGTTCGCCATCGCCTGCGTGGTGGTGTCGCCCGTTCAGTACCCGTGGTACGACGCGACGTTCCTCCCCGCGCTGGCCCTGCTGCTGCGCACTCGTTTCGACGAGGCTGTGGTGTTGCGCTGCGCTGTGCTGAGCGTCGTCCTGTTGCCTGGGATTGGCACGTTCCCATCCCAGTACGAGACGGCACGCGTCGCCGTGCTGATGTTCTTTGTGGCACTCGGAGTGCTAGTTGCTGTCAGCGGCCGCGGCGTACTCCGAAATTGGGAGCGTTTGCGAAGTACGTGACGCGTCTGCCTGTCCGTCAGGGTGTTCGGGGATGAGGCCGCCTTGTGCACGGCATCTCCTCGAGGGGGCGGACCAGCCCGTAGCTGCGTCGGCTGCGGCAGAGCACATGGCGGACGATCGTTGCGGCTCCAGGAGCGGCTCAGCACAGTCGGTAGATGTGTGTTGGCTCGTGGCTGTGGCCCCCGACAGCACACCCACCGGTCGATTCGACCCGATCCTGCAGACGATGCGCCATCAGCGCTACGGGCGGACATGCAGTGTGTCGCGACCTTGTTGCGAGGGCAGGGGAGATGGCGGCGTGGGCAGCCCCCTGCGAGTGGTGGCGCCCTATGGGCTTCTCGGCCTGACACGTCGGGTGGGTGGGCTGCTCGCGTCGCCGTGTCGGCTGCGGCAGCGCAAGTGGCGGATGATGTCGTCCGATTCCAGGAGCGGTGCAGCGGAGTCGGTAGACGTGTGGTGGCTCGTGGCTGTGGCGCCCCCAAAGTGCCCCATCCGTCGACCCGATCTTGGAGACGATCCGGTCGTCAGCTACAACGGGGCGGGGTGGTGCGCGCCCGGCGTTGTCGCGGAGATGGTAGGCGAGGATCGTCCAGATCATCGGCCCGGTGGACGAGGACCGCGGAGCTGCTGGAGCCGGTGACATTGAGTTCGGCGAGGAGGACCTGCAGCCGCGTCCGCCTGTCGTGACCGTCATGGGTCACGTCGACCACGGGAAGACGAAGCGCTCAGCGCTGGCGATCGGCGGGGTGCAGGCTCCGCGGGCCGGCGGGAAGAACCCGTTCGAGGACCGTTTCGCGAGTGGTGGGAGCCCGGCGGGCTTCTTCGGGCACACGCGTTGGGTGGATGGGCTGTCCGCGAGTGGGCTCAGTGGGCGACAGCGGCGGTCTTTGGCTGCTCGTCGGGGATGGTGTCGAGCACTTCGGCCGCGATCGCGCGGGCTGCCGGGTCGAGGTCGGCGTGCAGTGTGCGGAAGACGTGTTGGGCGCGCTCGGCGGGCCAGTCCTCGGGCAGGTGCTCCTGCGGCAGGCGCGGATCCTGTCTGATGACCTGGAGCCATTCGGTCTCGAGCAGAAGTTGCCGGGCCAGGCTGTCGGTCGGAATGCCTGGCGGCGGGGACGGGGCGTCCCATCGGTCGAGGAAGCGGCGGTAGCGGGCGGCGACGGCGGTCAGGTCCCAGGCGTCGCGCACCAGCTCGGCCACGTTGGTCGGCGGGAGCGCCCGCCCCTGGAACACCTTGACGTGCTCGGCCGCCTCCAGGCCTTCCAAGAGTGCGCGGACGTCGACTTTCGACGGGGAGATCCATAGTCCGCCTTGCAGGCTGCCGAATCCGGCCCACAGCAGCCGTGAACGGAGCACGTGGCGTTGCCGCTGCCACGATTCGGGCAGGGAGAAGCCCAGCAGCGTCCATGTGCCGTCCCAGTGGGTGTTGACCGCGCCGATCCGCCAGATTCTGGATTCGCCGTCGCGCAGGATCTCGCGTGACCGCGGTGTCAGGCCCACGTAGACGTTGCGGCCGCGGCGGGTGCGCTGGAGGAGGCCGCGCCGCGCCATGCGGCTGAGCGTGGAGCGGGTGGCGTGTTCGGAGACGCCGACGCGGCTGAGGACGTCGAGCACGCTGGAGGTGGCCACCAGCATGTCGCGCCCCAGTACGTGTCTGCCGAAGAACGTCAGGAGCAGCGCCTGAGGACGAGGTGTGCCGGCGGGCGAATGCTCGTCCTCGTCTGTCTCTCCCGCTCCGTTGGGGCTGAGGTCGTCGTGCACGCGTTCAGGGTAGTCGCGACGATGTTGGGCAAAGTCTTGACGGCGGTGAGAGCAATGCTTACTTTCTTCGGCAATGTGGCCTGGGCCACAGTCACGCGTCAGTGGTCACCGAGAGGCAGGGCACGCCATGTCAGGCACCACCTCAGGGAAACCGTCAGCCGGACGGCCGGACGGCCGGCCGCGCCCCTCACCCGTCCAGTTGCGCCGCGCGGTGCTGTCCAGCTACCTGGGCAGCGTCATCGAGTACTACGACTTCCTGCTGTACGCCACGGCGTCGGCGCTGGTGTTCAACAAGGTGTTCTTCTCCAGCCTCGATCCGCTGGCGGGCACCGTGGCCAGCCTCGGCACGTTCACCACCGGCTACCTGGCCCGGCCGCTCGGCGGCATCGTCTTCGGGCACTTCGGCGACCGGCTCGGTCGCAAGCGCATGCTCGTCGTCACCATGGTGCTGATGGGCGTGGCCAGCACGCTCATCGGCCTGCTGCCCACCTACGACCACATCGGCGTGTGGGCGCCGATCCTGCTGGTCGTCCTGCGCGTGCTGCAGGGCGTCGCCGTCGGCGGCGAGTGGGGCGGGGCGGTGCTGATGTCCGCCGAGCACGCCACCTCGCGGCGCGGCATGTGGGCCAGCTTCACCAACGCCGGCGCGCCCAGCGGCATGGTCGTGTCGACGCTCGTGCTGACGCTGACGTCGTCGGCGACCAGCGAGGACCAGTTCCTGTCGTGGGGATGGCGCGTGCCGTTCCTGCTGAGCGTACTGCTCCTGGTGCTCGGCTTGTTCGTGCGCCTGAAGGTCGAGGAGACGCCGGTGTTCGCTGAGGCCGAGGCGGCTCGGGCATCGCGGGCCGCCGAGGCGCCGCCGCTGCTGGAGGTGCTGCGCCGCCATCCCAGGAACCTGCTGCTGGCGGTCGGCGTGGGGTTCGGTGCGTTCGTCGCCCAAGCCACCCTGACCACCTTCCTCATTTCGTACGCGGTCGACGCGGGCTTTCCTCGGCAGACGGTCCTCAACGCGCTGACCCTGTCGTCGGTCCTTGCCGTCGTGGGCATCGTCGGTTACTCGGCGCTGTCCGACCGGATAGGTCGGCGTCCGGTTGTGCTCGCCGGAGCGATCGCTATGGCGGTCGTCGCGTTCCTGCTCTTCCCGATGGTCGACAGCGGATCGGTCGTCCTGCTGACAGTGGCGGTCGTGCTCGGGCAGTCGGTCGCGCATCCGGCGATGTACGGACCGCTGGCCGCGCTGTACAGCGAGATGTTCGGCACCCGCACCCGCTACACCGGTGCGTCGCTCGGTTACCAGATCTCCGCCACCGGCGCGGGTTTCGCGCCCGTGCTCTTTGCGAGCATGACCGGCGCCTCGGGCGGCGGCACGGTCGGGGTGTCCGTGCTCATCGCCCTGGCCTGCGTGATCACCGTCGTGTGCGTGCTGGTGGCGAGGGAGAGTCACCGGCTGGACCTGACGGAGGAGCCGCAGGAGTCCGCGGGTGCGGTGGGGCGTTCGGCCGCCGAAGGCGCGGCCGGGTAGCCGCTGCGCCTCGCCTTGCCCGCGGGCCAGGGCGCCGTCCGGGGCGCCCGGCGTCCCTGGCCCGCGGGCAATGTTGGGCACTTTATTGACTGTCATAATGAACACGCCTAACATCGTGCCGACTCCCGGACGGAAGGGCGGACAGCCGCATGGATCTGGCGAACAAGGTGGTGATCGTCACCGGCGCGGGGCGCGGCCTCGGCCGTGCCTACGCGCTGGCGCTGGCCGACGCGGGCGCGGCGGTCGTGGTGAACGACGCCGACGAGTCGGCCGCCGAGCGGGTGGTCGAGGACGTGGCGGCGCGCGGCGGCCGGGCGGTCGCCGCACCGGGCGCGGTCGGCCCGACCGCGGTGGCCGGCGCGCTGGTCGACCGCGCCGTGACCGAGTTCGGCCGGCTGGACGGCCTGATCGCCAACGCGGGCATCCTGCGCGACCGGGTGCTGTGGAAGATGTCGGACGAGGACTTCGACGCCGTCGTCAACGTGCACCTGCGCGGCACGTTCACCTGCGTGCGGGCCGCCGTGCGCCGCATGCGCGAGCAAGGCGAGGGCGGCCGCATCGTCGTGGTCGGCTCTCCCGCCGGACAGCGCGGCAACTTCGGCCAGACCAACTATTCGGCGGCCAAGGCCGCGATCGTCGGGATGGTGCGCACCTGGGCGTTGGAGTGCGCCAAGGCGAACATCACCGTGAACGCCGTGATCCCCGTGGCGGCCACCGCCATGACCAAGACGATCCCCGCGTTCGCTCCCTACGTGGAGGCGTGGGAGAAGGACGGGCGGCCCTTCCCGTCCTGGCTGCGCGCCGCCGAAGGCTTCGGCACTCCCGACGACGTCGCGGGCCTGCCGGTGTTCCTGCTCTCCGACGCCGCCGCGGACGTCACCGGGCAGGCCATCGGCATCGGCGGCGACCGGCTGTCGCTGTGGACGCACCCGCAGGAGTCCGTGGTCGCCGTCCGCGACGGCGGCTGGGACGCCGACGCCATCGCCGCGGCCTGGGCGACCACGGTCGGCCGGGAGCCGCAGACCTACGGCATACCCGCCCCGAAGGTCCCCGACGACGCCCGGGAGGCCGTGGCGTGAACGTCGACGAACTGGTCGCCATCGACGTCCACACGCACGCCGAGATCTCCGCCGACGGGCACGCCTCCCTGCCTCCCGAGCTGATGGAGGCGTCGGAGAAGTACTTCGGCGCGCACGGCCACCGTCAGCCGACCGTGGACGAGATGGCCGCGTACTACCGCGAGCGGAAGATGGCTGCGGTCGTGTTCACCGTCGATGCCGAGCACGCCACCGGGCATCCGCCGATTCCCAACGAGGAGGTCGCCGAGGCCTGCGCGCGCCACTCCGACACGCTCATCCCGTTCGCCAGCATCGACCCCTGGCGGGGAAAGGCGGGCGTGCGCATGGCGCGCCGCCTGGTGGAGGAGTACGGGGTGCGCGGTTTCAAGTTCCACCCGAGCATGCAGGGCTTCGCCCCCAACGACCCGATCGCCTACCCCCTGTACGAGGCCATAGAGGAAATGGGCGTGCCCGCGCTGTTCCACACCGGGCAGACGGGCATCGGTGCGGGCGTGCCGGGCGGGGGCGGCATCCGGCTCAAGTACTCCGACCCGATGCTGGTGGACGACGTCGCCGTCGACTTCCCGCATCTGCGGATCATCCTCGCGCACCCGTCGTTCCCCTGGCAGGACGAGGCGCTCGCCGTCGCCGTCCACAAGCCGTACGTCCACATCGACCTGTCGGGCTGGTCGCCCAAGTACTTCCCCCCGCAGCTCGTCCGGTACGCCAACACGCTCCTGAAGGACAAGGTGCTGTTCGGCTCCGACTACCCGGTCATCACCCCGGACCGGTGGCTGGCCGACTTCGACCGGCTGGAGATCAAGCCCGAGGTCCGACCGAAGATCCTCAAGAACAACGCCGCCCGCCTGCTCGGGCTGACCGGGGCGGGCCCGGCGGACAAGGAGGCGAACCGCTCGTGACCGTCAAAGCCCACGGTCCGGCCGAGATTCTCGCGCTGGCCGGCGCCGACCTCGGCCGCACCGACTGGATGGAGATCACCCAGGAGCGGGTGAACGTCTTCGCCGACGCCACCGACGACCACCAGTGGATCCACGTCGACGCCGAACGGGCCGCGCGCGGCCCGTTCGGCGGCACCATCGCGCACGGCTACCTCACCCTGTCGCTTCTCATCCCGCTGTTCAGCGAGCTGCTGGAGATCAGCGGCGTGGCGATGAGCGTCAACTACGGGCTGAACAAGGTGCGCTTCCCCGCCCCCGTCCCGGTCGGCGCGCGGATCCGTCTGCACGGCGTCGTCGCCGACGCCAGGGAGATCCCCGGGGGTGTCGAGACGACCATGGACTTCACCGTCGAGGTCGACCGCGGCGACAAGCCCGCCTGCGTCGCCCAGGCCGTCTACCGGCACTACACCTCCTAGCGCCGCCCGTTCCCGCGCGACCGCCCGCGCCGCCCGTGGGAACGGGCGGCGACGAGTCGAAACAGTCATCGAAAATGCGGCGATGCCGATGATATCGGCATGTCGAATCCGGTGGGCGCGGTGAAAGCCGTCATATCGGGTGATGATCGTGACGACATGTCAGAAAAGTGCCCTGTGTGATCGACTACTGCGAACCGCAGCGACCTGTCCTACGTCGTGGCGGTATAGGGGAGGTCAGGTCCTTCTCGTCGCCGGGCGAACCGCGCGTGAACCTCGTCCAAGCGACACGCATGGCGGCGTAAACGCGCGAGATCTCGGCGCCCGCGCGCATCAAGCGCCGGTAAGTCGGAAAACCGGCGCCGATGAATTCTGGAATATGGGTCGAGAAAGCCTGGCGTGTCTTCCTCGACCTTCGACTAGCTTTTTGACTCGCACTCCCACTCGTGGTCGCACATCGCTGCTCGATTCCCCGAGCGAGCGCGTCTGCGCCGGCGGTTCCCCCCAAGCCTCCGGCGAGCTGCGCGCCTCGGTGGTGCTGCCCTGTCACCGAACGAAAGGGACGGCAATGCTGAGCAGACGTGGAATCCTCAAGGCGGGCGCGGTGTCCGCCGCCGGAGCGACGATCCCGGACCTGGTCGCGGAGCGGCACGCCGACGCGGCCGTGGCCCGGCCCAAACCGTTCTCCAGGCCGCTGTACGTACCCAAGACGGCCGTTCCCGTGCATCGGTCGAAGACGACGGACTTCTATGAGATGACGATCCGGGAGGCCGCGGTCCAGATCCTGCCGGGCCGCAAGACCCGGGTCTTGGGCTATGACGGCATGTTCCCCGGCCCCACCGTCCGGGCCCGCGCCGGCCGCCGGGTCGTCATCCGGCAGTGGAACAGGCTGCGCCGCGACGCCGTCGTCCACCTGCACGGCGGGCTCGTCCCGCCCGAACACGACGGGCATCCCGCCGACCCCATCGCGCCCGGCCGGTACCGCGACTACGTCTACGCCAACCGCCAGCCGCCCGCGACCTTGTGGTACCACGACCATTCGCACCACAAGGAGGCCGAGCTGGTGTACCGCGGGCTGGCCGGCTTCTATTTGATCGACGACCGGCCGGAGCGGTGCCCGAACCTGCCGTCGGGGCGCTACGACATCCCGCTGATGCTGCGCGACGCGCGCTTCGACAAGCACGGGCAGCTGGTGTTCGGCATGGACGACGACAACGGCCGAAACATCCTGCTGGTCAACGGACGGCCCCAGCCGTACTTCAAGGTGTGCCGCCGCAAGTACCGGCTGCGGCTGCTCAACGGCTCCAACATGCGTCACCTCGCGCTGCGGCTGGGGAACGGCGCGGAGCTCGCGGTGATCGCCTCCGATGGCGGGCTGCTGCCCGAGCCGCTGCCCGCCACCAGTGTCAGGCTGTCACCGGCCGAACGCGTCGACGTCGTCGTCGACTTCGCGCGCTACCGGGAGGGATCCCGCGTGGTGCTGTACAACACCGCCGGCTCCAGCGACGCCACCAGGCGGGTCATGTGCTTCCACGTGGGGGAGCGGGTGCCGGACTGCGGCGAGCTGCCCGACGAGCTCGGCGACAAGTTCGACCTCGGCGACGCCGAGGTCGTCCGCGATGTCAACCTGAGCACCGACGCGAAGCGGGGACGCTTCCTCATCGACGGCAAGACGTTCGACATCGACCGGATCGACATGCGGATCCGGTGCGGCCAGACCGAGCTCTGGCGCGTGCACAACCGCGACCGGAGGCCGGCGACGCTGCACAACCTTCATCTGCACGGCACCCATTTCCAGGTGGTGGAACGCAACGGCAGACGGGTGTCCGGGCATGAGACGGGTCGCAAGGACACCGTTTCGGTCCCGATCGGCGGCAACGTCACCATCAAGGTCTGCTACGACCGCCACCTGGGCCGCTACCTCTACCACTGCCACCTGCTCGATCACGCGTCCATGGGCATGATGGCGCAGGCGGAGATCATCAAATAGACGCCGCCGCCGCGCGGACATCAGTGTGATCAACGTTCTGCCGGGCATTGTCGTCACGGTCGGCGACGACGAGCGGGGCGGGCGGCCGCTCCCGCTCGGCGACGCCGCGGCAGGACATCCACGAAGCGGGGGCTTGAATGAAAAACGACGCCAATAAACACGTTGTCGGGTTTCTCGGCTTGGGCGCCATGGGCACCGGCATGGCGATACGGCTGGTCGAGGCGGGGCATTCGGTCCGCGTCTACAACCGCACGGCGGAAAAGGCCGCACCGGTCGTCGCCGCGGGGGCGCACGCGGCGGAGTCGCCGGGGGACGCGGTGGACGGCGCGACCGCCGTCTTCGTCAGCCTGGCCGACGAGCCCGCGGTGGAGAAGGTGCTGTTCGCCGACGCCGTGCACCGGCTCGCGCCCGGCACCCTGGTGATCGACACCTCGACGGTGTCGCCGGACTTCGCGCGCCGGGCCGCGCGCCGACTGGCCGCGTCGGGCGCCCGCAGAGTGGAGGCGTGCGTGTTCGGCAACCCGGCGCAGGCGCGCTCGGGGGAGCTGCGGGTGCTGACGGCGGGGGACCCCGCGGACGTGGACGCGGCCCGCGACCTGCTGGAGGCCGTCGGCCGCGAGGTGCGGCACTACGGCCCGCCCGGCGCGGCCGCCACCATGAAGCTCGTGCTCAACATGCTGATCGGCGCGGAGATCGCGGCGATGGCCGAGGCGGTGGAGCTGGGCCGGTGCGCCGGGCTGGACCGCGACGCGGTGCTGGAGTGCGTGGCCTCGACCGGCATCGGCTCGGCGGTCATGTCGTTCCGTGCGCCGATCATGCGGGAGCGCCGCTACGAGCCCCCCGCGTTCCGCACCCGCCTCATGGCCAAGGACCTGCGTTACGCCGTGGAGCTGGCCGAGGAGGTCGGGACCGAGCTGCCGCTGGCCGAATGCGCGCTGGACCTGGTGCAGCGGGCCGTCGACTGCGGCGACGGAGACCGCGACCTCGCCGTCCTCGCCGAGCACGCCGGACGGCACCCGGCAGGGGTCGGGTAGCGAGGCGCGCGGGGGCCGCGCCCGCCGCCCGGGTCCCGGTGGCGGGCGCGGCCCCGCGCCACAGGCGGCCCCCGACGACGGTGGCGATCTCCATTCGCCTACCATGAGTGATGATCAGTTGCTCAGTGTGTTCATCGGGGGTCTCATGAAGCGATTTCTGATCGTCTGCGGTCTCGCCGCCGCGCTGCTCGCCCCTGCATGGGCCGGATCGTCCGGCGAGACCGGCGTCCTCGCACCGGGGTTCGCCCCCGGCCTCGCGCCGCTTCTCCACTCGGACGCGCGTCAGACGGAGCACGGCCCGGTGCTCGCGTTGCGGCACTGCGGGCCGCGGTGTCACTGACACCCGCGGACACCCGTACGTGACGCGGGCTGCGGGTGATGCGAGTGCGTCGCAGTGTCGGGGCAGCGCCCTTCGGAGCCGGTCGCGACTTCGCAGTAGCAGTGCTCGCTATGCTGGGCAGCCGATCGCAAGAGCGTCAACTCCCGGACGGAGGAGCAACCGGTGGCCCGGGCGCTGCGTCCCGTCGACCTGGCGCGCGCGGCGAGCGTGTCGACCCAGCAGATCCGCAACTACGCCGACGCGGGCGTCCTGCCGCCGACGCCCCGCACGCCGTCCGGGCACCGCAGGTTCGGCGTCCGGCACCGGCGGGCCCTGCTCGCCTACCGCGCCCTGGCCAAGGGGTACGGGCCGGTGACCGCGCAGGCGATCATGCGGGCCGTGCACGCGGACGACGTGCCCGAGGCGCTCGCGTTGGTCGACGCCGCCCACGCGGCGCTGCACGAGCAGCGCCGGGTGCTGCGCGCGACGAGCGAGGCGCTGGAGGCCGCCGCGCGGCGGGCGCCGGACGACCCGGCCGTGCCGCGGTCGGGATGGCGCATCGGAGAGGTCGCCGCCCACCTGGGCGTACGCGCGTCCGCCCTGCGCGTGTGGGAGGCCGCGGGGCTGCTGCGCCCCGCGCGCGAACCCGGCACCGGCCACCGCCGCTTCAGCCCCGCCGATGTCCGCGACGCCCAGATGATCCACATGCTCCGGCAAGGGCACTATCCGCTGCCGCGGATCCGCGCCGTCCTGGACGAGCTGCGCCGCACCGGCAGCCGCGAGGCGCTGCACGCGGCCATCGCGCAGCGGCGGGCGGCGCTGGCGCAGCGCGCGGCGGCGATGCTGGAAGGCTCCAGCCACCTGCACCACTACCTCGCCGACGAGGATCCGCCCGGCTGAGCCGTCAGGAGCGGGCGTATCTGGCCGGGGGAACGCCCACCGTCGCGGTGAAGTCGCGGATGAGGTGCGACTGGTCGCAGTACCCGAGCTCGTCGGCGAGCGCGGCCCAGTCGACGTCGTCGCCCTGGTCGGCGCGGGCGGCGGCCTCGTGCAACCGGGCCCGGCGCATCACCCACTTCGGACTGGCGCCCACATACTCGGCGAACAGCCGCTGCAGGGTGCGGGTGGAGACGTGCAGCGCCTCGGCGGCCTGGTCGACGCGGAACAGCGCCGGGCGGGCGACGATGCGCTCCACCATGCCCGCCACCTCCTCGGCGACCGGGTCCGGCTCGGGCAGCCGGGGCAGCAGGAAGCCCTCGGCGAGGGCGATCATCTCGTCCGGGCCGTCGGCCTTCAGGACGGCGCGGCAGACGTCCTCAACGGCAGGACCGAAGAATTCCTCGGCGGGCACCCTCCGGTCGGCGAGTTCGCTGACCGCGACGTCGATGAACGGGCGGAACCAGCCGGGCCGGAACTTGACCCCGAGGACCTGCCCGCGCCCTTCCAGACGGCGGACGAACAGGCTGCGGTGCACCCCGTACACGTACGGCGCGGGCTCCTCGAACACCAGGTGGACGTTGGGATGGGAGAGCACCTTCGTCTCATAGGGCTCGGCGACGTTCCAGCGCACATGCCAGTAGAACTCCACGAACCGCGCCAGCTCCGCCCGGGGAGCGCGGCGGTCCAGTTCGACGAAGGCGGCCTGCTCGTCCGGATACAGAACGCCGCGTCCCAAGTCCCCCACGCGACCAGGGTATCTGGCGCGTTTGTCCAAGAGGCCCGGCGTGCGGCCTTCCTAGCGTGGCCCGCATGCACGAGCTGTACGCCTACATGAAGGAATGCGCCGCCGAGGCCGCCCGCGTCGCCCGCGGCGTCGACGCCGACCGGCTGGCCGCACCGACCCCCTGCACGGAGTTCGACGTGCGGGCGCTGGTGAACCACTGGGTTCTCTACACCTCCCACGGGTTGGAGCACCGGGCCCTGCGCAAGCCGCTGCCGGAGGCGCTCACCGAACGCGACTTCACGGCCGAGCCCGACTGGGCCGACGCGTACGCGGCGCAGCTCGACCGGGCCGTGGCGGCCTGGGCGGACCCGGCGGTATGGGAGGGCGAGATCGACCTCGGCTTCGCGACCTCCCCGGCGCGCCAGATCGCGTCGCTGATCATCAAGGAGATGGCGGTGCACGGGTGGGACGTCGCGGTGTCCACCGGCCAGGAGTACACCGTCTCCTCCGAGACGGAGGAGTTCCTGCTGCGGGTGGTCGACGAGCACGCCGAGATGTACCGGAAGTACGGCGGGTTCGCCGACCCGGTGCCGGTTGACGCCGGAGCCTCGGCGTTCGAACGCGCCCTGGCGCTGTCGGGCCGCGACCCCCATTGGGCGCCGCGCTGATCCGCCGTCATCCAACCCGTCAGTGACGGCGGGCGGGGTGCATGACATCCCCCGTCGTAGTCCGTTCGCCAGGAATCAGCCGTCTTGGCCGCCGGCGAGCAGCGCGGCCAAGGCGGCGGCGAAACGCTCCGGCGCGACGCCCGCCGGAGACCGGCCGAAGAACTCGCGGGACAGGTGGTAGCCGGCCAGGGCGGACACCACCACGGCGAGCAGGGCGCGCGGGTCGCCGTCGCCGGGCACGGCGCCCAGGTCGCGGCTCAGGTGCTCGGCCTCGTCGGCGATGCCGTCGTCCAGCAGCGCGCCGCGCACCTTGTCCGTCAGCTCGGGGAACCGGCCGTGCTCGTGCGCCAGCAGCATGATCAGCGGCCGGATCGCCGCCAGGTAGTCGAGCTGCTGCAGGAAGCGGCGGGTCAGCGCGGCCTGGGCGTCGCCGCCGACCGGGCCGCGTTCGAACGTCTCCCGAAGCCGCCGGGCGCGTTCCAGCTCGCGTTCGAAGACCGCCTCGAACACCTCGCGCTTGGACCGGAAATGTCGGTAGAAGCTGCCGCTGCCGGGGGAGAGCCCGGCGCGCAACTCGATGGCGGTGACGGCGGTGCCGCCGAAGCCGCGCTCCAAGACGAGCTCCAGCGTCGCGTCCATGATGCGCTCGCGCGTGGGGGAGGGCACCTCTGCAAGATAGCTCTTGCTTATGCAAGAGGGTTCTTGCACAGTGGAGGCGCGTCCATGGCCCCCCGGCGGAAGGCCCCGCCATGCGAGCACCGTTCGCGCGTCTGCACGCCGTCCGTCCCCTCACCGCCGCGGCGGTGGCGGCGGCACTGGCGGTCACCGTCACGCCCCCGATGCCCGACGCAAACGCCGACACCACCGCCCCTTCCCCGATCGTCGTCGCGCCCAAGCAGCAGTCCTGGGTCTTCCGGGACGGGGCCGGTCGGGAGGTGACGCTGCGCGGATTCAACGTCTCCGGCAGCACCAAGCTGTACGAGAACGGCCTGCTGCCGTTCCGAAGCACGGCGGACGCCGCCACGTCGGCGCAGGCCATGCGGGACCTCACCGGCGCCAACGTGATCCGCTTTCTCATCAGCTGGGAAGGCGTGCAGCCCGCCCCCGACCGCATCGACCACGCCTACCTGGACCGAGCGATCGAGCAGATCAGGGCGTTCACCGACCGGGGCATCCGCGTCCTGCTCGACTACCACCAGGACCTGTACTCGGCGCACCTCTTCCACCGCGACAGCTGGTACACCGGCGACGGCGCGCCCAAGTGGGTCATCGGCGCGGGGAACTACCCGAGGGAGTTCTGCGGCATCTGCCTGCTGTGGGGGCAGAACATGATGACGAACGCCGCCGTCCGCCAGGCCGCCCGCGACTTCTGGAACAACCGCGTGCTCACCACCTCGGCCGGGCCGATCGGCGTGCAGGACGCCTTCCTCGAGCAGGCGTCGGCCATGATGGCCTACCTCGAGCGGAGGCTCCCGGCGCAGGCGTTCGACGCCATCGTCGGCATCGACCCCTTCAACGAGCCGTTCGACGGCGGCCTGGACGGCGCGACCGGGCTGGAATGGGAGAAGACCCGCCTCATGCCGTTCTACCGGCGCTTCCGCGCCGCCATGGACGCCGCGGGCTGGTCGGGCAAACCTCTGTTCGCCGAACCGCTGGTGTTCTGGAACACCGGGTTCTTCGAGCAGGGCGGCCTGGCGACCGTCGGAACACTCGGCACACGCATGGTGTTCAACAGCCACTACTACGACGGCGCCCGCATGACGCTCGACCCGTCGCCCGCCTCCGACGGCACCTACGCCGCGCCCATGAACAGGATCCGCGACCGGGCGGCGTCCCTGGGCACCGCCGCGATCGTCTCGGAGTTCGGCAACCGGCTCACGGGCGCGACCAGCGACCGGACGCCGTGGATGGTGCGCAGCATGTACCAGGCCTTGGACCACGGCGTCCCCGGCGAGAAGTGGTGGGACCGACCCTCCTCCGGCGGCACCGTGCTGTCGGGCATCCAATGGCACTGGGACATCTACAGCGGCCGCCACCGGGAGCCGATGAACGGCAACCCCGACAAGGTGCAGACCGACGGCGACGCCTGGAACGACGAAGACCACTCGGTCGTGCGCACCGACGACGCGGGCCGCGTCACGCCTCGGCTCGACCGGCGCGTCCTGGACCGGCTCTACCCGGCGGCCGTGGCCGGCGACACCCTCGCGTTCGCCTACGAGGACCTGGCCCGCTCCGGCCACGACGGCGCAGGGCGACAGCAGACGTGGCTGACCGTCCCGCCGTCCATGCCCAACGTCGCCGCCTTGGTCAAGGACCGTCAGTATGGCGTGCTGGCATGGCGGGAGGCGCCCACGCGCGCCCCCACCGAGCTGCACATGCCCGCATCGTTCGCCCCCGCGGGCACGGTCGTCGTCAGCGACCTCGGCGCCCTCGACGGCGTCCCGTCCGACGGCGTGATCCGGATCGCCCAGGAGATCGGCTCCCGCACCGCCCGTCGTCTGATCATCGAGCCGCCGGCCCGCACCCCCGGCGCGGTGCACTACGCGCTGATCGTCAACGCCGCGTCCGGCGAACCCGTCACCTCCGAGCTGCTCGCAGCGGCCCGCGCCGAACTCGAGGCCTGGAAGAACCGGCGATTCCCCTGATCGAGGCCCGCCGCTTCGCCGATCACCCTGCAAGCGACCCCCTGATGGGCAAGGAATCGCGCCTGAACGCAGGCACCGCCCGATCCCACTTCCGGGACCGCTGAAATGCCAAGCTGCTAAGCCAAATTACCGACGTCCGCAACGACAACGCGGCCACCGACTATTGCGACCACCCTCGCCACCCGGACGAGTCCGCCGAGAATCCATGCCTAGGGCTATAACTGGCGACGAGGCCTACCGTCGGAGATGACGGCATGCGCTTTCGGTTGAATGCGGTCGACCTGAACGACCTCGTCGTCTTCGGTAAGCCGCCTTGTGGCCAGGATCACGCACTGCGATGAGCGGCAAGCCCTCGAGTCCACGCAGAGGGAGTCTTCGGCCGCTGTACTGGGCCTTTGTCCTCACCGTGCCGCGCACGTGACACGTGCGGCCTGCTGGATACGTGCCCTGAAAGGAGCGAATGAGGGGACTGTGACCTTTGAGTGATGACACCCTCAGTAACCTGTCCGGCATGCCCAGTGGCGGTCGGGTGGTCCGGGCGGTGCCCCCTCTGGTGACCGGCTGAGCCGGAAAGGCGGAGAGGCGCGAATGGGGACGGCCGGCTGCGGAACCCGCCGCCCACATTCCAGATGAGAAGGGTTGGTAGTGCGAAGGCTGATGAGATTCGCTTCCGCGGTTCTGGCGGTGTCCCTGGCACTCGCCCCCGTGGCGTCGGCCCAAGCCTCTCCACTGAGCGAGCGGCAGTGGTGGTTCGATTCTCGGGCCATCGAGGAGCTGGTCTGGCCGAAGACCAAGGGCGCCGGCGTCACCGTGGCCGTGATCGACAGCGGTGTGCAGGCCGACCTGCCCGACCTGCGTGACGCCGTGCTTCCCGGAACGGACATGACCGGGGGCGGATCGGACGGTCGCCGGGACACCCAGGACGGCGCGGGCGATTTCGGCCACGGCACCGCCATGGCCAGTCTGATCGCGTCACGCGGGACCAAGACCGGATTCACCGGGCTCGCGCCGCGCGCCAAGATCCTGCCGATCGTCGCGCCCGGCGTCGGCTCCACGACCACGGCGCCCGCCATCCGCTACGCGGCCGATCACGGCGCGAAGGTCATCAGCATTTCGCAAGGGTCGCCCGCCGGGTCCTATCCCCATCAGTGTCCCCCGGCCGTTCTCGAAGCCGTCAAGCACGCGGCCGAAAAGGACGCGATCGTGGTCGCGGCGGCGGGCAACGAGGGCGACTCGACCAACGAGCCCTCGTATCCGGCCTCCTGCCCGGGGGGCGTGGCGGTCGGTGCCTTCGACAATCAGGGCCAGGCGTGGGAGCACACCCAGCGGCAGGATTATGTGACCCTGTCCGCACCTGGCGTCAACATCACGGCGTTGGGGCGTGATGGCCAGATTTGGGTCAACGGGGAGGGAACCGGCCATGCGACCGCCCTGGCGTCCGGGTGCTTCGCGTTGCTGCGCAGCGCCTTCCCCGACAAGTCGGCGCGGGAGATCGTGCGGCTGGCCGTCAACACCGCCAAGGACTTGGGGCCGAGCGGCAAGGACGACCAGTTCGGCTATGGTGCGCTGAGCCTGCGCAACGCCCTGTCGCAGTCGGTGCCCGCTGACGCGCCGAACCCCGTGTACGAACGCCTGGACAAGGCTCTCGCGCAGAACGCGAACGGCTCCAGCACCACGTCCGCGCCGCAGGCGGCCACGGCCGCGAAGAAGTCCGGCGGCAACGTCATCTACGGCGGCGCCGTCTTCCTCCTCGGCGTGGCGATGGTGATCGCCTACCTCTACATGCGGCACTACCACGGGCGTCGCACCCCGCTCCGGCCCCCGCGGCCGCCCAAGACGCCGACGCCGCCGCCCGGATACGGACCCCCTGGCTCCGGCCCCTCCCACAACGTTCCCCCGCCGCCTCCTGCCGGGGGCTACGCGCCTCCGCCTCCCTACGGGCATGGGCCGACGCCTGGACCGCAAGGCCCTCCGCCGGGTGGACATCCCCCACAGCGTTGAGCCTGCTGACCGTCGGCGGGGGGTGGCGCACACCACGCCTCCAGGCGGGCAAGGTACGACCGTGTGATCCGCCCCGGACGCGTCGCGCATGGATCACTGTGACGCCTTGGACGGGGTAGCCGCCGACCTGGGCACCGCACCCCGATTCGGGACAGACAGCCCGGCGGCTGTGCGCTGCTGCGGCCCGTGTCTTCACGGGCCGCAGCACGTTTAAGGATGAGAGAAATGCCCCAGTAGGGCCCTGCGATCAGGCGACGGCCGTAGTGAGGGACGTCTCCAACGGCCGTGCGCGGCCCCACGTCCGGTTCCGGGGACTATTGCGTCGACGTGGTCGCCCATGTCCGTTCGCCGACCGCTCCCGCTCTTCTGCGCCAGAGGCGATCGACCCGGACAGGGATCTTGAGGTCGACTTTGGCGGCCAGCAGGACCGCCGCGCCGGGCAGGCTCGCCACCAGTGCGAGCACGCCGTACACGACGGCGGAGGCCAAACCCTGCGCCGCCCCCAGACCGGCGGCGCCGAACGCCAGCGTCGCCACGCCCTCGCGCGGCCCCCAGCCGCCGACGCCCACCGGCAGCCCCATGGCCAGCAGCGCCAGGATCATCGGCGGGAGCAGCTGGGTGACCGGCGCGGTCGACCCGGCCGTCCGGGCGGCCACCACGAACAGGGCCAGGTAACCGGCCAGCGTCGCCGCCGACAGCAGCGCGACACCCGGCCACGCGCGCCGCGACAGCAGTCCGATACGGGCGTCCTCCAGCGTGGTCGCCAGGCCGCGCAGCCAGCGGGACCGGCCCGCGGCCCAGCGCCGCCCGAGCGTGACGGCCAGGACCGGAACGGCCACCGCGGCCACCGCCATCACCGCCCCGGCGGCCAGGACCGTGCCGTGGAACCGCGCCGGGACCACCGCCGGACGCGTGAGCAGCACCGCCATCCCCGCAAGGATGATCACGGCCTGTCCGGCGGCGCGTTCCAGCGCGACCGCGCGCACCCCGCGCCCCACGTCGCCCTCCTGCTTGCCATGCCGCACCGCCCGGTGCACGTCGCCGAGCATGCCCGCGGGCAGCACCGCGTTCAGGAACTGCGAAAGGTAGTAGTCGCGGACGGCTTCGCCCAGCGGCAGCCGCAGCCCGAGCCGCCGCGCTATCAGGCACCAGCGCCCCGCGCACAGCACCGTGGTGGCCAGGCCGATTCCCAGCGCCGCCAGCACCGCGTCGACGTCGATCATCCGGAGTCCGGACACGAACGCGCCGGTGCCCACCTGCCACACCAGCACGCCGAGGATGGCCGGCGCGGCGAGCGTCCGGAACCGCCCCATCTGGAATCGCCTCATCGTTCACCCGCCCGCCGGAAGCGCCAGCAGGTCTTCGTGGCCGACGACGGCGTGCAGCTCGCCCGCCGCGCACTGGTCCAGCCGGCGCCGCAGGTAGGGGCGCGCCGCGAACGCCAGCTCGGGACGCTGCTCGACCGCGTACCGGACCCAGCCGCGCAGCCATTCGGCGGTCAGCGCGGCCTGCTCGGGGCCGAGCCGCCACGGGCTGGAGCGGCGGTGCACCGCCATGCCCGCGCGGGTGAACGCCTCGACCGCCGCCTCCACCGCGTCCGGGCCGAGTTTCCGCGCCGTCGTCTGCGGCAGCGTCACCGGGACAGGCGTTCCCCTCGTGCGGCGCTGATGCGCGTTGAACGCCTCGGCGATCGCGGCGTCGAGCGGGTCGGCCGGGGTCAGTTCGACGCGGCCGACCACCGTCAGCACCAGCAGCGCCGGGCAGCCCGCCCCGCCGTTCGCCCCGGCGCAGGCGTCCGCGAGCCCGACGACGTCCGGACCGGTGAGCAGGTCGAGCAGTGCCGAGGCCGTCACCAGGGACGTCCCCTCAAGGTCCGCCGCGCGAAGCCGGGTGATGTCGCGGCGGCGCGTCTCGGCCGTGACGGGGCCGCCGTCCTGCGCCTTGTCGGGCAGGCGCGCCGCGGCCAGGGCGAGCAGCCTCGGGTCGTGGTCGTAGAGCACCCAGTGCTGCGGGCCGGGAAGGCGTCCGGCCAGCCAGCGCGCCATGGACCCGGAGCCGCAGCCCAGGTCCCGCACCACCAGCGGCCGCTCGGGCCGTCCGGCCAGGTGCGCGCGCAGCGGGTCGAGCAGCTCGACGGCGCGGGCGGCCGCGTCGGCGTCCTCGCGCAGGGCCAGCCAGTCGGGGCTGATGGCGCCCGCCACGGTCGCGCTCACAGCGCCCGCTCGTAGGTCGCCCACGCGATGTGCGACTCGCGCAGGGTGACGGCGATGCCGGACAGGCCGCGGGCGCCCTCGCCGAGCGCGCCGGCGTGCACGCGCTCGGCCAGCCGGTCGGCGATCACCTTGGCCAGGAACTCGGTGGAGGTGTTGACGCCGGCGAACTCGGGCTCCTCGTCGAGGTTGCGGTAGTCCAGCGCACCGAGCACCTGCTTGAGCTCCCGGGTCGCCAGCCCGATGTCCACGACGAGGTTGTCCGCGTCCAGCTCGGCGCGGCGGAACGTGGCGTCCACCACGTACGTCGCGCCGTGCAGCCGCTGCGCGGGGCCGAAGACCTCGCCGCGGAAGCTGTGCGCGATCATGAAGTGATCACGGACGGTGAGGCTGAACACTGGGAGCCTTTCTGCTCGGTCGGGTCTCGTGTCGGGCCGGTGGTGCGCGGACCGGGCCGGGTCGCGCCCGGCGCCCCGGGTCACGGCTGGTCGTAGACGACCCGGTGGCACAAGGGATGCGTCCGGCCGGCCGCCAACTGCGGCATCACCGCGGGCAGCTCCGCGAAACCGCACTCGCCGGTGATCAGCGCGTCGTACGCCGGGTCGGCGAGCAGCTCGAGGGCCAGCCGCATCCGGTCGGCGTGGCTGCGGCGCCCGCGCCGGGCGGGCGCCACCGTGCCCACCTGGCTGCCGCGCACCACCAGCCGCCGCGAGTGGAACGCCTCGCCCAGCGGCAGGCTCACCTTGCGGTCGCCGTACCAGCTCAGTTCCAGCACCACGCCCTCTGGTACGAGCAGTTCGAGCGATCGGCTCAATCCCTCGTCGGTCGCGCTGGCGTGGACGACCAGGTCGCAGTCGCCGAGGGCGTCGTCGGGGGCGGCGAAGTCGACGCCGAGGGCCTCGGCGACCGCGGCGCGGGCCGGGTCCACGTCGACGAGCTGCACGCGGACGGCCGGGAACCCGGCCAGCACCTTGGCGACGGTGCAGCCGACCATCCCGGCGCCGACGACGGCGATGCGGTCGCCGAGCATCGGGGCGGCGTCCCACACGGCGTTGACGGCGGTCTCGACCGTCCCGGCCAGCACCGCGCGGGAGGCGGGCACCCCGTCCGGCACCGGCGTCACCGCCGACGCGGGGACGACGTAGCGCGTCTGGTGCGGGTACAGGCAGAACACGGTGCGGTCGACCAGGTCGGACGGCCCTTCCTCCACGACGCCGACGTTCAGATAGCCGTATTTGACCGGCCCGGGGAACTCGCCTTCCTGGAACGGCGCCCGCATCGCCTCATACTGGGAGGCGGGGACGCCGCCGCGGAACACCAGCGCCTCCGTGCCCCGGCTCACCCCCGAATACAGCGTGCGCACGAGGACCTCGCCCTCGCCCGGCGACCCCACGTCGACGGGGCGGATCTCACCGCTTCCGGGTGCGTTGAGCCAGAACGCGTGAGCCGTACGTAGCACTAGCGACCCCTCCAATCCGGATGGGTCATCGTACGCGGTGATCCCACGCCGCTAGGGGGAGGCTAAACGTGGGCACGGAAATCATCAGCCGACCGCACCAGGGCCCCGTCGTTGGGGCGGTCGCGCAGGTCGGCTTGCTGGCGACGTTGACGGCGACGACCGGTCTCGGCGCCGTCGGATGGCTGGTCGGGGTGGCGCACGCCCTGGCCGTCTGCGTGGCGCTCGACATCGGGCTGCGCCGCCGCGGCGGGACGTCAGGGCTGGGCCCCGCGGACCGGGTCACGCTGGCCAGGATGACACTGGCCGGGGGAGTGGCGGCCCTCGTCGTCGACACCGTCGTCCGCGCTCCGGCGCCGACCGCGGTGCTGGTCGGGCTCGCCGCCGTGGCGCTGGTGCTCGACGCCGTCGACGGCAAGGTCGCCCGCCGCACCGGGACCGTGTCCGCCCTCGGCGCGCGGTTCGACATGGAGGCCGACGCGTTCCTCATCCTGGCGCTGAGCGTCCACGTCGCCGGGTCGCTGGGACCGTGGGTGCTGACGATCGGTCTCATGCGCTACGTCTTCTTCGCGGCCGGTCGTCCGCTGCCGTGGCTGAACGCGCCGCTGCCGCCGAGCATGGCCCGCAAGACCGTGGCGGCGGCGCAGGGCGTCGTCCTGGTCGTGGCGACCGCGGACGTGCTGCCCCGTCCGGCGGCGGCCGTCCTGGTCGGCGCGGCCCTGGCCGGGCTGACATGGTCGTTCGGCCGCGACGTCGCCTGGCTGTACCGGAACCGCCGGGTCGAGGCGCCGGTGCGCACGCGCGTGCACTACCGGCTCATCACGCCCGTGGTGGAGCGTCCCGCTGCGCCGGTGAAGCAGCCGCATCCCGCGGGGACACGCGGCTAGCGACGAGGCGACGACACGTCGAAGGGGCCGTCCTGCGGCGGGGGACGGCCCCTTCGACGTTGACGGGTCCGTTGACGAGAGTTACAGGGCGGCGGGCTCGGCGACCGGGCGGTCTTCGCCGGTGCGCCGATCGGACGGGGCGGCGCCGCGCAGCGGCGTCTCGCGGATGAACCAGGCGGTGACGAACGCCAGCGCGGCGAACCCGGCGGCCCACAGGAACACGTTGTGCACGCCCGCGGTGACCGCGTGCTCGACGGTGTCCCGCACGTTGGCGGGCAGATGCTTGAGCAGCGCAGGGGTGAGCTGGCCGCCGCCGTTGGACAGCGCCTCGCCCGCCCGCTCGCCGAGCCGGTCGGTGAGCGAGCCGGTCAGCCGGTGGCTGTAGACGGCGCCGAGGATCGACACGCCGAGCGACCCGCCGATCGTCCTGAACAGGGTGGCGGCGCCGCTGGCCGCGCCCATGTCGCTCATCGGCACGCTGTTCTGGGCGATGAGCATCGTGTTCTGCATGAGGAACCCCATGCCGACGCCTAGCACCACCATGAACAGCGCCGCGGTGAGCCGCGTGGAGTCGACGGTGAGCCCGGACAGCAGCAGCATGCCCACGGCCATGACCAGCCCGCCCGCGATCGGGTAGACGCGGTAGCGCCCGGTGCGCGTCACCAGTTGCCCGACGACCAGGGCCGTCACCAGCATGCCGAGCATGAGCGGCAGCAGGAGCAGACCGCTGTTGGTGGCCGAGGCGCCCTGCACCAGCTGCTGGTACTGAGGCAGGAACGTCACCGCGCCGAACATGGCGAAACCGACCAGGAAGCCCAGCACGGAGGCCAGGGAGAAGTTGCGGTTCCGGAACAGCCGCAGCGGCAGGATCGGGTCGGCGGCCCGCATCTCCCACAGCACGAACAGCGCCAGCGTCACGGCGGTCGCCGCGCCCAGCCCGATGATCACACCGGACCCCCAGGCGTACTCGGTGCCGCCCCAGCTGGTCATCAGCGACAGGCACACGATGGACGCGGTCAGCAGGGCGGCGCCGACGTAGTCGATGCGGGACGCGCCGCGCGGACGCTTGGGCAGGTGCATGGTGAGCGCGGTGACGACCAGCGCCGCGCCGCCGAGCGGCAGGTTCACGTAGAAGGCCCAGCGCCAGTTCAGATGGTCGGTGACGAAGCCGCCGAGCAGCGGCCCGCCGATCATCGCCAGCGGCGCCACCGCCGCCATCAGCCCCTGGTAGCGGCCGCGCTCCCGGGGCGGCACGAGGTCGCCGATGATGGCCATCGCGCCGACCATCAGACCGCCCGCGCCCAGCCCCTGGACGCCGCGGAACGCGATCAGCTGCCCCATGCTCTGCGCCGTCCCGGCCAGCGCCGAACCGAGCAGGAACAGCGCGATCGACGCCATGAACATGCCCTTGCGGCCGTAGATGTCGCCGAGCTTGCCCCAGATCGGGGTGGCCGCGGCGGTCGCCAGCGTGTACGCGGTGACCACCCACGACAGGTGCGCCAGTCCGCCCAGCTCGCCGACGATCGTGGGCATGGCGGTGCCGACGACCATGTTGTCGAGCATCGCCAGCAGCATGCCGATCATCAGTCCGCTCAGCACCGTGCAGACCTGGCGCCGGCTCAGCGGCGCCGGCGGCGCATCGTCCGGCGCGCCCGTGGTCGAACGTGACATCTGTGCCCTCACCTTCGCAGCGCCGGGAACACTTACCTGCCGCCCGGCTAGTTTTGTGGTGCCTGCCGTACGGTACGTGCGAACTAGCCGGGCGTCAAGTAAGTTTGGGGCGGGAGGGTGCCATGGCCAGACGACGCGGCGACACCCGCGAGCAGATCCGCGAGGTCGCCCTGAAGCTGTTCGCCGAGCAGGGCTACGAGAAGACCTCGCTGCGCGAGATCGCCGAGCGGCTCGGCGTCACCAAGGCGGCGCTGTACTACCACTTCAAAACGAAAGAGGACATCGTCACCAGCCTCTTCGACGACTTCAAGACCGAGGTCGACGAGCTGTTCGCCTGGGCGCGCGAGCAGTCGGTCACCCCCGAGATGCGGCGCGAGTTCATCCGCCGCTACGCCGAGATCATCCAGGGGACCGGCGGCACCCTGATGCGGTTCATGCAGGAGAACGGACCGGCCGTGCGGCACCTGAAGGCCGGCGACGACATGCGCAAGCGCTTCCAGGCGCTCGCCGACGTCCTGGTCGACAAGGACGCGAGCCTTCCCGACCAGATCCGCGCCCGGCTGTCCATCTTCAGTCTGCACATGACCCTGTTCATCAGGGATGCGATCGACGCCGACGACGAGGCCGTCCAGGCCGCCGCGCTGGAGGTCGCGCTGGACCTGCTGCCGACCGGCTGAACCGGCGCCGCCCCCGACCTGCGACCGCCGTGAAGGACCGTCCGTCGCTGATCGGAAGACCGAATGTCCCGGCCTGGACGGTGGTTCGATGCGTCGGTCGCACATGTGACGGCGCCGCTCCTTCGGGCGGCGGAGGATGCGGCTGCGGGGGCCGACCGCTCCCGGTCGGTGAAGCGCTCATGAGGTCGGTGAGATGTGGCCGCCCGCAGCCTTCATCTCCACGAAGCCGCATCCGGATGTCCGCTGCGCCGAGGCGAAACCGGACGGCTCCGCGTACAAGCCGCCGACCGCAGGGCAGAAGACGGTACCGGCGAAGGTCTCGCGACGATCACGCCTACGGCCGTCATGATCTTCAGAAGATGATGTCCTTGGTCCCCGACAGCTAATGATCGTGAGCTGTTTCCTGTCGGAGCACCTGATCGCGCAGCCGGTGAGAAGCGGTCGGAGCGTCGGAGGAACGAGGTTCAGGACGCGAACGTATAAAGCAAACCTGCGGTCAAAACCGCCAGGCCCAGGAAGGTGAACGGAACGCCGGACCACAAGAAGGCTCGCGCCTGAGACCTCGTGATTCCCGCGCCCTCCATGGCGCGTATGCTCATCGCGAAACCGAACGATTCGCTCGGGATGAACAGCCCCGAAAACGGTGCGTACAGCAGTACGGCGGGCACCACCGTGACCGCTCCCCAGCGAGGATCTCCGGCTGCCTCCGCTATAGGGATTGTGGCCAGGCTGAGCAGCGAACACGCCAAGAGCGCGGCCATCTGCAGGCCCGCGCCTAGAAGTGCCGCCCGCACGGTACTTCCGCGCACGCGGCCGGGCAACCACGGGAGCAGCAGGCGTTCAAGCCGCACGGTCGCGAAGCCGAACCAAGCGATGAACGCAGCCGCACCCACCAGTATCAGCACCCAGGCCCACATGCGTGTACTCCCAGTCGCGACGACGATGAAAGTATGGCAGCACCCTGAGACACCGAATGATCGACCGCCCCCTTCCGCGTGTGTGGTCGTGTGACTGTACTGGGGCTGCTCGGAGTGGTGACAAGCGGTCTTGGCGTTGTAGCGGTAGGTGCTTCGTCGCAGGTGAGATGGGGTGCCGTGATGTCACCCTGCGCGGGGCGGCGGATGGCGCCTGCGGCGACCAAGAATCGGGCCTCGAGGGAAAGTCGTGGAGGGGAATAAGGCCTGCCCGGAAATGGGGGAGGTTCTCCGGCAGGGGAGTGTCGGGAAAAGCGATTTTGTTGGGAGCGTGGACCGTTAAGATCATTGTTGAGGGTGTGCTCCCGATTTGGAGGTCGCTACGTGCAGGCGAACGACGATCCGCCCCCGCCCGGCATCGACATCAGCCGGCCCCACGTGGCCCTTATGTACGACTATTACCTGGGCGGAAAGGACAACTACCAAGTGGATCGGGAGGCGGTCGACCGGGTCGCGAAGGCGATGCCGGAAATCCGCGTCCTGGCCAGGGAGAACCGCGCGTTCCTGCGCCGTGCCGTGCGCTACATGGCCGAGCAGGGGATCCGGCAGTTCATCGACATCGGCTCCGGTCTGCCCACCGCGGGCAACACCCACGAGGTCGCACAGGAGGTCCACTCCGACGCGCGGGTGGTCTATGTCGACAACGAGCCGATCGTGCTCGCCCACGGGCGGGCGCTCCTGGCGACCGACGACAACACGACCGTGGCCACCGCGGACATGCGGCGCCCGTCCGAGGTGCTCGAGCACCCCGAGACGCTGCGGCTCATCGACTTCACCGCCCCGGTCGGCGTGCTGCTGATCGCCATGGTGCACTTCCTCGCCCGGGAGGAGCAGCCCATGGTCATGGGCCGGCTGCGGGAGGCGCTCCCGAAGGGCAGTCACATCGCCGCCACCCACGTGACCGTGGACGGCAACTCCGCCGAGACGGTCGAGAAGATCGAGAAGGTGTACGCGACCACGCCGACCCCGATCTACTTCCGCACCCGCGACGAGATCGCCCGGTTCTTCGACGGGTTCGAGATGGTGGAGCCGGGCCTGGTGACGATCGACAAGTGGCGGCCCGACCCGTCCAAGCCCTCGCACCCGGTCGCCCATTGGCTGTACGGGGGCGTCGGCGTCCTGCGCTGACCCGGAACGAAGGAAGACGATCCGGGGACGGTGGGCGAGGGAGCGCGTCCACCGTCCCCGGATCGCCGGCGCGGGGGCGAGGCGGGGAAGGCCGTCAGCCGGTGCGGCGGCGGGGGAGGGGCAACCTGCGCAGCAGCGGCCACAGCACGATCAGCAAGATGATCACGTAGACGGTCACCGCGAACGGCGTGCTGACCAGGCCGCTGAGGCTGCCGTCGCTGATCTGCAGGGCGCGCCGCAGCTGCTGCTCGGCGTTCGGGCCGAGGATCACGCCGATGACGGCGGGCAGCACCGGCAGCCCGTAACGGCGCATGCCGAACCCGACCAGCCCGATGACCAACAGGATCACCAGGTCGATGACCTCGCCGCCGACCGCGTACGCGCCGACGGCGGCGAAGAACAGGATGCCCGCGTACAGGTACTGGCGCGGGATGCGCAGCAGCCTGGCCCACAGCGGCGCCAGCGGCAGGTTCAGCGCGAGCAGCAGCACCATGCCGATGAACAGCGAGGCGATCAGGCCCCATACCAGGTCGGGTTCGTGTTGGAACAGCAGCGGGCCCGGCTGGATGCCGTACTGCTGGAACGCCGCCAGCATGACCGCGGCGACCGCGGTGGTCGGCAGGCCCAGCGTCAGCATGGTGCCGAGCGTCCCGGCGGCCGAGGCCGACGCCGCCGACTCCGGTCCGGCCACGCCCTCGATCGCGCCGCGGCCCCATTCGTCGGGGTGCTTGGACAGGCGCTTCTCGGTGACGTAGGACAGGAACGTCGGGATCTCCGCGCCGCCCGCCGGGACGGCGCCGAACGGGAAGCCGATCAGCGGGCCGCGCAGCCACGGCTTCCAGGTGCGGCGCAGGTCGGCGCGGCCCAGCCAGGGGCGGCCCACCGGGATCGCCTCGGCGGTGGTGCGGCGCAGGTGCGCGGCGACCCACAGCGCCTCGCCGATCGCGAACAGGCCGACCGCGACGACGACCACGTCGATGCCGTCGGCGAGCTGCAGCGACCCGAAGGTCAGGCGCTGCTGCCCGGTCATCTGGTCCAGGCCGACCAGGCCGATGGCGAGGCCGATCAGCAGGGACGCCAGACCGCGGATGCGGGACGCGCCCAGCACGGACGTCACCGCGATGAACGCCAGGACCATGATGGCGAAGAAGTCGGGTGCGCCGAAGTCCACGGCCAGGTCGGCGATGGTCGGCGCCAGGGCGACCAGCAGCAGGGTGCCGATCATGCCGCCGGTGAAGTGGCCGATGGCCGCGGCGGCGAGCGCCTGCGCGCCGCGTCCCGACGTGGCCATGGGATGGCCTTCCATCGCCGCGACCACGGCGGCGCTCTCGCCCGGCGTGTTCAGCAGGATCGACGTGGTGGACCCGCCGAACATCGCCCCGTAGTAGATCCCCGCGAACATGATGAACGCGCCGGTCGGGTCCAGGCCGTAGGTGACCGGGAGCAGCAGCGCGACGGCCATCGCCGGGCCGATGCCGGGCAGCACGCCGATCGCGGTGCCGAGCAGCACCCCGATCGCCGCCCACAGCAGGCTCATCGGGGTGAGGGCGGTGCCGAATCCGTCCAGCAGGGAGCCGAAGGCGTCCATGTCACAGCACTCCCATGTCACAGCGCTCCCATGTCACAGCGCTCCCATGAGCGGCCCGCCGGGCAGCGGCACCCCCAGCAGGTTGTTGAAGACGACGTAGGTGACCAGCGACAGCGTGGCGGCGATCAGCGGGTCCCGGTCGAACCGGCGGCTGCCGAGCGCGTACGCGGCGCCCCAGAACAGCAGCGCCCCGGCGGCGGGGAACCCGAGCGGTTCGATGAGCACCGCCGTGCCGAGGAACACCCCGACCAGCATCAGCACGGTGCGCCAGTCGGCGGGTTCGGACAGGTCGACGTCCTCGCCCTCCTCTGCCGCGCCGCGGCCGCCGCGCAGCACGTCCACGGCCAGCAGCGCCGCCACGGCCAGCAGGCCGGCGCCGACCGCGATCGGCACGGTGCGCGGGCCCACCGGACCGCGCTGTGCGATCTCGACGTCCATGGTCAGCGCGTCGGTGAGGACCAGGACGCCGATCGCGAGGAGGACGGCGCTGACGCCGAGTTCGGAGGTGAACCTCCGGTCGCGCGAGGAGCGGGCGGGCCGCTGATCGCGCCGCGAGAGCCGAGCACTCATGTCACGTCCTGCCGTTCGTTCCGACGTCGATCCGGGGCCGGTGCCGATCGTCCGAGGCCGGCGCGGCGATCAGGCCGCGCGGGTCGGGGCGCTTGCGGCCGGCGGTCACAGTCCCAGCTCCTTCAGCACCGAGGCCACGCGCCGGTCCTGCTCGGCGAGGAAACGGCCGAAGTCCTCGCCGGTGAGGAAGGCGTCGTCCCAGCCGTTCCGGCGCATCGACTCCCGCCACTGCCGCGAGTCGTGCAGCTTCTGGAACAGCCGGACGAGCTTGCCGCGCTCGGCGTCCGACAGTCCGGGCGGGGCGACGACGCCGCGCCAGTTGGTGAAGTCGACGTCGATCCCGGCCTCCCGCAGGGTGGGCGCGTCCAGCCCCGCGACCCGCTTCAGGCCGGTGACGGCCAGCAGCCGCAGCTCGCCGGCGCGGATCTGGTCCAGGTATTCGCCGACGCCGGAGACGCCGAAGGCGACCTTCCTGCCGAGGATCGAGGCGAGCAGCTCGCCGCCGCCGTCGAAGGGGATGTAGTTGACCCGCTTGGGCGCGATGCCCGAGGCCTGCGCCATGAGCATCGTGGCCAGGTGGTCGGGGCCGCCGGGGGACGACCCGCCGCCCACCGGGAGCTTGCCGGGGTCCCGCCGCCACGCCTCGACCAGCTCGCCGATCGTCCGGTACGGGGAGTCCTTGGCGACCACCACGACGTCCTGCTCTTCGGTGAGCCGGGCGATCGGCGTGGTGTCGGCGAGGGTCTTGGGGCTGCGGTTGGACCGCGCCGCGCCCACCACGCCCAGTCCCATGGACATCGCGAGCTTGCCGTTGCCGTGTTCGCTCACCAGGCGCGTCAGGCCGACCGTGCCGCCGGCGCCGGGCAGGTTGAACACCTCGATGTTGTGGGTGAGTCCGGCGTCCTCGGCGTCCTTGGCGGCGGTGCGGGCGGTGATGTCGTATCCGCCGCCGGGCGTGTTGGGGACCATGAAGCGCAGGCCGGGGATGCGCGTGCCGGTGTCGGCGCCGTCGCCGGTGGTCAACAGCGGCGGCCCCGCGAGCACGAGCACCACGGCTCCGAGCAGCGCGAGGACGGTGCGCAGGCGCACGTTCGCCACCACCTGTTCGGTACGTCGATGAGCGTCACGGGGGCTGAGGTGTGAGGTGGCCCACATGGTGCCCGTGCGTCGACGTCCTGTCTCGATTCCGGAACCAACGAAGGTTGTGTTCGTTGTGTTCGCGAGGTTTGCCGGTAAACGCGCCGTTTTGAGAACGGAGCACCGGTCAGGACGTGCCGAGGTCCGCCAGGAACCGCGCGACGGCCTTGCTCTGGTCGTCCAGGAAGGTCGCGTACTCCTCGCCCGTGGCGAACGCGTCGATCCAGCCGTGCCTGGCGAGCTCGGCCCTCCACTGCCGGGTGCGGCGCATCGCGGTCAGCGCCTCGATCCAGGTGCGCCGTTCGTCGGCGCTGATGCCGGGCGGGGCGACGATGCCGCGCCAGTTGGTGAAGACCAGGTCGATGCCCTGGGATTTCAGGGTCGGGACGTCGCCGAGCGGGGCGGCGGGGCGGTCGGAGGTCACCGCCAGCACTCGCAGCTGCCCCGCCCGGATCTGCCCGAGCAGTTCGCCGAAGCCGCTGGCCCCAAAGGTCAGCCGGCCGTCCAGCAGGACCGGCAGCAGCTCACCGCCGCCCCCGTCGTAGGACGTGTAGCGCACCTCCCGGGGGTCGATGCCGACGGCCTCGGCGAGCCGCATGGACATCAGGTGGTCGGGCCCGCCGGGGGACGATCCGCCGCCGATTCTCACCCGCGCCGGGTCCTTCTTCCACGCGGTGATCAGCTCGCCGATCGTCCGGAAGGGAGAGTCGCTCGGCACCACGACGGCACCGGGCTCGGCCACGAGCCGGGCGATCGGCGTGGTCTGCGCGACGCTCACCCGTCCGCCCGCCACCGACGAGGCGCCCAGCACGCCGAGGCCCATCTGCATGGCCAGCGCGCCGTTGCCGCGTTCGTTGACGAGGCGCTGCAGGCCGACCACGCCGCCCGCGCCCGGCAGGTTGAACACCTGCACGTCGGAGGCGATCCCGGTGTCACTCAGGACCTTGGCCACGGTGCGGGCGGTGGTGTCGTATCCCCCGCCGGGAATGTTGGGCACCATGATCCGCAGCTCCGGCCGGGACGGCGCGCCCGCCCCCGGCCACGGGCCGCAGGCGGCCGCGGCCGCCGGCGTCAGCGCCGCCACGACGGCGAGAAGGGCGCGCACGAGAGCCGCCGCAGTGCCCATCACACCCCTCTCTTCCGCCCGCGGCCCCGCGGGCGCGATGATTGTGCGGCTCGGCACCTGAACCGCCCGGACCGTGAAGAGACTGAAGGTTGGGTTCATTGTGGTCGCCCCGTTCCGCCGCCATAGCCTCGCGGGCGAGATGCTGGTGCTCCAGCTCGCCATCATCGTGGTGGTGCTGCTGGCGGTCGCCGCGGTCTCGCTGGCCCAGTCCGAGGCCACCTTCAACCGGGTGGAGGGACGCCGGGTCGTCGCGCTGGCCGAGCAGCTGGCCGCCAATCCGCTGGTGCGCAGCCGCCTGGAGCGGCCCGGCCCGCAGGAGTCCCTCGCCCCGCTCGTCCAGGCCACCCGGACCCAGGCGCGCGTCTCCTCGGTCACCGTGGCGGACGCGCACGGGCGGATCGTCAGCGCGACCGACCCCACGTTGATCGGCAGCCGCATGCCGCTGGGGGCGGGCGCCGCCGAGGGCCGGGGCTGGTCCGGCGAGCTGACCCTGGGCGGCACCCGCGAGCTGGTCGCGCAGGTGCCGGTGCTCGGCGAGTCGGGGGACGCCCTGGGCCGCCAGCTGGGCGTGGTCATGATCGGCGAGGCGTCCCCGACGGTGTGGCAGCGGCTCGGCGGCGCGTCCTCGTACCTGCTGGTCTACCTCGGCATCGCCAGCGGCCTGGGGCTGGCCGGGTCCTGGCTGTTGGCACGGCGGGTCAAGCGGCAGACCCTCGGCCTGGAACCGCGGGAGATCACCGGGCTGGCCGAGTACCGCGAGGCGATCCTGTACGGGATCGCCGAGGGCGTGGTCGCCCTCGACCCGCAGCACCGGATCACCCTGGTGAACGAGGTGGGCCGGCGGCTGCTCGACCTGCCCGCCGACTGCGTCGGCCAGAGCCTGGCGGACCTGGGCATCGACGGACGCCTCCGGGACGTGCTCACCGGCGTCCCGGACGAGGCGGGGGAGCGGCGCGACGAGGTGGTCATCCGCCGGGGCAGGGTGCTGGTGATGAACCGGATGACCGTGGAGAAGGACGGCCGTGTGCTCGGCTCGGTCACCACCCTGCGCGACCGCACCGAGCTGGCCCGCCTGGAACGCGAGCTCGGCTCGTTCCGCAGCTCCTCGGAGCTGCTGCGCGCCCAGGCCCACGAGTTCGCCAACCAGCTGCACACCATCTCCGGGCTCATCCAGATCGGGGAGCAGGACGAGGTGGTGCGCTACATCCAGGCGCTCAAGCAGCACCGCCAGGACCTGGACGTCACGCTCAGCCGACGAGTGCGGGACGGCGCCGTGGCCGCCCTGCTGATGGCCAAGTCGTCCCAGGCCGCCGAACGCCACGTCGCGCTGCGCATCTCCGAGCGCACCGCCCTGGACCGGCTGGCCGCCGAGGACGCCGCGGACGTGGCGACCGTGGTCGGCAACCTCGTGGACAACGCCGTGGACGCCGCCGCGTCCGCCGCCGACCCGGCTTCGGGGACCGCGGACGGCGCCTGGGTGGAGGTGGAGTTGCGGCAGGATGCCTCCAGCGTGGAGATCGTGGTGCGCGACTCCGGTCCCGGGGTGGCGCCCGAGCTGGCCCAGGAGGTGTTCTCTCACGGGTTCACGACCAAGGCCGCGCAGGGCGGCGAGCGCGGCATCGGCCTGGCCCTCACCCGCCTGGTGTGCGAGCGGCACGGCGGTGAGATCTCGGTGGCCAACACGCCCGACGGCGCCGTGTTCACCGCCCGCATGACCGTCCGCGCCCTGGCCGACGAGACGACGGAAGGAGCCCGCCGATGAGCGAGCCGACCGAGCCGGCCGAGCCGGCCGCCCCGGCCGACCGGACCGGCGCGACCCAGCGGCCCCAGGCGAGCGACCGGATCGACGTCCTGGTCGTCGAGGACGACTTCATGGTGGCCCGGGTGCACCGCGCGTTCGTCGAGCGCGTCCCGTCCTTCCGGGTGGCGGGCGCGGCCGGCACCGGCGGGCAGGCGATCGAGGCGGTCGACCGGCTGCGCCCCGACCTGGTGCTGCTCGACCTGTACCTGCCGGACATGTTCGGCCTGGACGTCATCCCCCGGCTGCGCGCGGCCGGGCACGACTGCGACGTGATGGTGATCAGCGCCGCGCGGGAGGCGGAGGCGCTGCGCGGCGCCGTCCGCCACGGCGTCGTCGACTACCTGCTGAAGCCGTTCGAGTTCGAGGACCTGCGGTCCCGCCTGGAACGCTACGCCGACCGCCGCCGGCGGCTCCTGACGACGGTGGTGCGCGGGCAGGCGGACGTGGACCGGGTCCTGGCCGGCGCCGCCGCGCCCCCGCCGCGCGCCGCGCTGCCCAAAGGCATGAGCGTGGAGACCGCCGACCTGATCGAGCAGGCCCTGCGGGAGGCCGACGGCAGCCTGTCGGCCAGCGAGTGCGCCGCCCTGACCGGCGTCTCCCGGGTCAGCGCCCGCCGCTACCTGGAGCACTTCACCGCCGTCGGCCGCGCCGAGGTGTCCCTGCGGTACGGCGCCGCGGGCCGTCCCGAACGCCGCTACACCTGGCGCCTTTGACCCGCGCCTGCGACCTCGCGCCGTTGGCCTGGCGCTTTCGGCCTCGCCGCCGTCCAGGACGAGATCGACTCTGAACCGCGTGTCGTGGCGGGGCCGTACGGCTTGTCGTCAGGCCCCCGGGCCGGACGCGCGTGGTGATCGATGATGCGCGCGGCCTGTGGACGGTTCCGGTCGAGGAGGACGAGGTGCACGCAGACATGACGGTTCACGCCGCCGCCCCCCGGATCAGGTGATGGACGGGCGTTCGCGGCGGAACGGAGCGCCGTACCTCGCCGACGGCGGCGGACCGGGCGAGCGCCCGGCGTGGGCCGACCGCCACCGCACCGCCGACGAACCGTACGGCGGCTCCTGGGATCGGCGCCGGACCGCCATGCGTTCCGCGCCCGAGACGGGTCCCGAAGGCGCGTGGACGTCGCTGGGCGCTTCGGCGCGTCCGGCGGTGTCTCCGCGCGACCGGGGCGCGGCCGCGCGCACCGAGCCGCTGTCCGCGCGCAACCAGCCGGTGCTCACGCAGAACCTGACGATGCCGCTGACGGCCGACGACCCCTTGGCCGTGGCGCCCGCTGCGGACCGTCGGCCCCGTCCGCCTCAGGGGACGGTCGGCACGGTCCCCCGCTACTCCCGCGACGAGCGGCGGAGGGCGGCACGCGCCGCGGCGGCCCCGCCGCGCCGGGCCCGCCCCGTGCTCGAGGACCCCCCGGGTCCGCGGGTCGCGGGCGACCGGCTGCTGGTGATCCTGCTGTTCTGGGCGCTGCTGGCCACCAGCGCCGGCCTGTGGGTGTTCGCCACCCCCGCCGTCTACCTCACCACCCCGGCCGAGATCATCACCGGGGTCGGGCGCGTCACCGGCCTGATCGGCGGATACCTGCTGATGGTGCAGGTCCTGATGATGAGCCGGGTGTCGTGGATGGAGACCTGGGTGGGCGGCCACGACCTGATGCGCTGGCACCGCCGCCTGGGCGCCTGGACGCTGGTGATGGTGCTGGCGCACGTCGGGTACACGATCGTGGGCTACGCGCTCACCGACCAGGTGTCCATCGCCGACCAGACGGCCATCCTGATCACCACCTACGAGGACATGGTCGGCGCGTTCGCCGCGGTCGGGGTCATGGTGGGGATCAGCGTGCTGGCGGTCCGGGGGCTGCGCCGCCGCCTGCCCTACGAGCTGTGGCACTGGCTGCACCTGGCCGCCTATGCCGTGCTGCTCCTCGGGTACGGGCACCAGCTCACCACCGGGTCCGAGCTGTCCCAGGACGGCTTCGCCCGCTGGTTCTGGACGGGCCTGTACGCGCTGGTGATCGCCTGCCTGTTCTGGGGGCGGGTGGTGGAACCGCTGTGGCTCAACCTGCGGCACCGGCTGCGCGTGGTGGACGTGATGCCCGAGTCGGACACGACGGTGTCCATCTACGTCGGCGGGCACGCCCTGGACAAGCTGGGCGCGCGTGCCGGGCAGTACTTCCGGTGGCGGTTCTTGACAGCGACGGGCTGGTGGCAGTCGCACCCGTTCTCGCTGTCGGCGGCGCCCAACGAGCACTGGCTGCGGCTGACCGTGAACGCGGTCGGCGGGTACACGGCCGGGCTGCGCCGGATGCGTCCGGGCACCAGGGTGCTCGTCCACGGGCCGTCGGGGACGTTCACCGCCGAGCACCGCACCCGGCACGGCGCCCTGCTCATCGCCGGCGGCAGCGGCATCGCCCCGATCCGGGCCCTGCTCGAGGAGCTGCCGAGCGACACCATCGTGATCTACCGGGCGACGTCGCCCGACGACATCGTCTTCAAGGACGAGCTGAACAGTCTGGCGCGGCGGCGCGGCTTCCAGCTGCGCTACGTGCTGGGCTCGCGGAACGAGCCGGAACCGCGGCGCCTGTTCACCCCCAAAGGGCTGCGGGAGCTGGTCCCGGACGTGCGCGACCGCGACGTGTACCTGTGCGGACCGGCCGGGATGGTCGAGTCCGCGATCGCCGTCCTGCGCCGTCTGCGGGTGCGCCGCCGGCAGATCCACCTCGACCCCTTCGAGTTCTGACCCCTGTTCGCCGTCTGATGTCCACCGTCTGACCTGTCATCGGGAGAATCGCGATGCGCCGAACCACCGCGGCCGTCTTCGGCACGCTGACCGGCACCGCCCTGCTGCTCGCCGCGAAATTCGGGGCGGACGCGGCCGCCCTGGGGAAGGGCGCGGCCGGCGCGGACCAGGCCGCCGCCCAGGCGGGCGGCGAGCTCGCCCCCGGCGCCGAAGCGCCCGCCGCCCCCGGGAGCGGCCGGTCCTCGACCGCCCCGGGACGCGGGGGCGCGGGAGGCGCCGGAAAGGGGGCGCGTCCCGGCGGCGGCGGCGCGGCGAACGGGCTGAAGGACGGCCTGTTCCGAGGCAAGGCCTCGGTCAACCCCTACGGCCCCATCCAGGTCACGATCAGGGTCGCCGGCGGGCGGATCACCGGGGTGGCCGCCACGCACGCCACGTCCCCGGCCAGGACCCTGCAGGTCAACCGACGTGCGATCCCCCTGCTGCGGCAGGAGACGCTGAAGGCGCAGAGCGCCCAGATCGACGCCGTGTCGGGCGCCACCTACACCAGCCGCTCGTTCGCCGCCTCGCTGCAGTCCGCGCTGGCGGCCGCGCGCGCCTGACCGCGGGAAGGGCACGCGAGCATGCACCACATCGAGCACGTCATGGGCACGGCGGTCAGCATCGAGATCGCCGACCTGCTTCCGCGCGCCACGCTGACCGGGCTGGTCGAGCAGACCTGCGCCTGGCTGCACGAGGTGGACCGGCGGTTCAGCACCTACCGCGACGACAGCGAGATCACCCGGCTCGACCGGGGCGAGCTGGCGCCGGAGGAGTGCTCCGCCGACACGCGCGCCGTGCTGGCGGCCTGCGAGGACCTCCGCCGCCGCACCGACGGGTACTTCGACGCGCGCGCGACCGGGCGGCTCGACCCGTCCGGCTACGTCAAGGGCTGGTCGGTCGAGGTCGCCTCACGCCGACTGGCCCGCGCCGGCGCGCTCAACCACTGCATCAACGCGGGCGGGGACGTGCGCAGCCGCGGCCGTCCCGAACCCGGCCGCGCCTGGCGCATCGGCATCCGCCACCCGTGGGAGCCGGACAAGCTGGCCTGGGTGGTCACCGGCACCGACCTGGCGGTCGCGACGTCCGGCACCTACGAACGCGGCCACCACGTGATCGACCCGCATTCGGGGGAACCCGCCCGCGACCTGTGCTCGGTCACCGTCACCGGCCCGGACCTGGCGATCGCCGACGCCTACGCCACCGCCGCGCTGGCCATGGGACGCGACGGCCTGCCGTGGCTCGCCGGGCTCGCCGCGTCCGGCTACGAGTCGGCCGCCGTCGCCGACGACGGGAGCGCCTACCGCTCCGACGGGCTGCCCGTGGCGCCCGTCGACGAGCCCGCCGAACCGGCGGCCGCGCGTCCCTGACGGCCCCCGGCCGACGTCCGCCCCGCCCGCTGCCGAGCACGGAAGGCCCCCTCCATGCACAAGTTCCTGCTGTTCCTCGTGACCGTGGCGCTGCTCGCCGGGCTCGGCGTCGGCGCCGCGATCAGCGTCACCGGGCAGCCCGCCCCGGCGGGCGGCTCCGGCGCGGTCGCCGAACGGCCCTGAGACGGTCACTCGGTGCAGGCGCGTGCGTCCGCTGCCGCGATCCGGTCGAGCAGCGCCCGCAGCGTCCGCACCTCCTCCTGGTCGAGGTCGGCGAACAGCTCCTTCTCGACGGCGAGCACGGCCTCGTCGACCTCGGCGACGAGCGCGACGCCGTCGGCGGAGATCTCCACGATGTGGCGGCGCCGGTCCCGCGGGTCGCGGCGGCGCGTGACCAGGCCGCGGTCCTCCAGAACGTTGAGCAGCGTCACCAGGACGCTGGGATCGACCCCGAGCTCCTCCAGCAGCGCGCGCTGGCTGAGACGTCCGCGCTCGGCCAGCAGCGACAGCACGTGCGCGTGACCGGGTTTGAGCCCTCGCGCGGCCAGCGCCTCGCGGATGGCCGTGTCGGCGATGCGGCCCGAGCGGGCCAGCGCCGCGCTGACACGATTCAGGATCACATCCCGGATTCTATCCACGCCCCTCAACGATGGAATATCGCCAATCGTTGATGATGTTCAACGGTCTGCCGGTTCCGATCACGTGCTTTCCGCGGTGGGGGTACGGACATGGGCGACTACGGTCTCGACGCGCCCCGGGCGTGCCGATCGCGGTGCGCAGCGGCGGCCACGGCATCAGCGGCCGCTCCACCAACGACGGCGGCATCGTCATCGACCTGTCCGCCCTCAACAGCGTGGACGTCGTCGACCGCGAACGGCGCCTGGTGCGCGTCGGCCCCGGGGCCCGCTGGGGCGAGGTCGCGCAGGCGCTGGCCCCGCACCGCCTGGCGATCAGCTCCGGCGACTACGGCGACGTCGGCGTCGGCGGGCTGGCCACCATCGGCGGACAAGGCTACGTCTTCCGCACCAACTTCCCGATCCCTCCGGCGGACTGACACCGCGCCGACCGCTTTGTCATGTGCGGCGGCATGGCATGACGGGCATCCGTCGTCGCTGCTGCACGCCACGCCCGATGGGCTCCCAGGAGACGTCGCGGCCGGTCGCGGTGGTCAGTGGAACGACACCGTCGGGCGCCGCGTCCTGCCGCCCTCCGGACGGGGCGGATCAGCGCTGAGGGCTGTCGAGGAGGGCGGCGAGACGCTTGGGAGCGACCAGGCGGTAGCTGTCTTCGACGAGTTCGGCGATCTCGTCCCAGTCCTGGTCGACGTCCAGGCGGGCGCCCACCCATCCCTTGTGGCCCACGTACGGCGGGACGAAGAAGCGCTCCGGGGCCTCCGCGACCAGGGCCTCCTGCACGCCCGGAGCGCCCTTGAACGTGATCGTCCGCCCGTCCTCGCTGGTCATCACGAACAGCTTCCCCCGCACCCGGTACGCGGGGGCCGTGTGGCCGCCGAACGGCTTCTCCACCGCCTCCGGCAGCGACAGGCAGATCTCGCGCAGCCGTGCCGCGGCGTCCGTGTCTTCCATGCCGTGCGTCCCTTCCACCCGAACGTGGCCGACCAGCCTAAACGCGCCCACCGACACTCCTGACAGGTACAGACTGCCCGGCGCCCGCCGGATAGAGGTCGTCACCGGCCTTCTCTTCGTCCGAGCTTGCTCATCGGCCCCCTGGACCGCATCGCGCCCGTGGCCGGGCGACCGGCGGTAGAACCCAAGCCGCGCCGGGGAAGCCCTCATCAGGACGCCGCCTCCCAGGCGCACAGCACCTCACGATGCAGCCCGCGGTGTGCGGAGGTCCCGGACCCTGGGGTCTTTCGTCCCTGGGCTGGCGAACCGCCCACGAGTGCAATGAGTTGAGAAGGCAACCAGTCCGGGGGGCGTCATGAGCAGGGGCTCGTATGTGCTCGTCGGTTACGACGGGACCGTGCACAGCGCACACGCCGTGGAATGGGCGGCGACGGAGGCCCGGCTGCGGCGGCTCCCGCTGAAGGTCGTGCACTCCTGGCGCTGGCCTTACCCCATCAGCCACATCGACCACGAGGGCGCGGCGATCGTCAGGCGCATGGGCGAGCACGTCCTCGACCACGGCGTCTCGCTGGCCGAGCGCGTCGCGCCGGGGACGAGGATCCAGCGGCGGCTCAAGGACGGACCCGCGTACGTGGCGCTGATGGCGGAGGGCGACGACGCCGAACTGATCGTCATCGGCTCGCACGGGCAGGCCGATCTGCCGGTCGCCTCGACGGCGCTGCAGCTGCCGTCCCGGGCGCGCAGCCCCGTCCTGGTCGTGCGCCGGCCGGTCGCCGGGCACCGGCGGGTGGTCGTCGGGGTCGACGGCTCGGCGGGCTCCGACGCGGCGTTGGACTTCGCGTTCGAGCAGGCGGCCCTGCGCGGGTGGAGCCTGCTTGCGGTGTACGGGTGCTGGGAGCCGGGCGCGGTGCCGCGCGAGGAGCTGGACCTGTTCCACGACGACGAGAAGCTCAAGCGGGTCTGCGGCGCCCGGCTGGAACGCGCCGTGGCCCCCTTCCGGGTGCGGTATCCGCAGGTGGACGCGTGGACGTCGCTGGTGCTGGACCCGCCCCGCGAGGCCCTGTTCGACGCGGCGGACCACGCCGACCTGGTCGTGGTCGGCAAACGCGGCCACGGCACCGTGGATCCGCTGCTCCTCGGGGCGACCAGCACGGCGATGCTCCAGCACGCGCCCTGCTCGGTCGCCGTCGTCCAGCCCGTTCTCGAGGAGGGCGGCAAGGAATGACCGGCGAAGGCGAGGCGGAGGACAAGCGCTCCGAGCGCACAGGGCGACGCGCTGCGCCGTTCAGCTGGAGTGTCCCGCTGGCGTTCGGCGGCGAGCGAATCCGGCGCCGCGGAGTTCAGCGTGCGTTCGTCCGTTCGCCGAACCCCCTGACAGGGAAGCCGCTCTCGCACCGGTCACAGGCGAGGCCAGAGGACGCGCCTCTACGCCTTGAAGGGGATGGGGGCGAAGTCGAAACCCGGGTGCGCTTCAACGCTCGTCGAAATCAGCGACGACGACAGCCCTCGCGACATCGCCAAGGAGGGCACGAAACGGGAGCAGTTGTCCTGTCCATGGCGCCTGCCAGCGAGGCACGCGAGGAGCTGCTGCGGCGCGCCCGCGCAGAAGAAGCCATGGCCGGCGAGCACATGGCGCGTTCTCGACCTGCGCGACCTCATGGCGATCAGCCCGGGCATCGCGCGTTGGGACGAGGCGGTGTCCCGCTGCCTGGGCTACCGCCTCTGCGCGACGTACCTCCGCACCGAACCGACCGGCGAGCACGCCAAGTGCTGGCAGCTGCGGGACGTCTACCCCGAAGTGCATGGGGGCGGCGCCCGCTGTTCCCCAAGCGCCATCGACTTGGCCGGGAAAGCCGCGGTCCCGCGGGTCGGGCGCTGCGAGCGTGCTTCAGGAAAGGAGGCGTGCCATGGCCACGGTGAGCATTGAGCAGCTGGCGGGGCACGACGTCTTCGCCGGGATGGACGCCGCCGATCTGGGCAGGCTCGCGTCCGCGGCGCGTCCGGTCGACTTCCCCGCCGGCCGGCGGCTGTTCGACGAGGGCGGCACGGCCGACCGGTTCTGGATCATCCAGGACGGGGCCGTCGCCCTGGACCTGCATCTGCCGGACCGGGGCACGCTGATCGTCGAGACGCTGGGCACCGGTGAGATCGTCGGCTGGTCCTGGCTGTTCCCGCCCTACCGGTGGCGGTTCGGGGCGGTGGCGACCCGGCCTGTGCGGGCCCTCGAGTTCGACGCCCGGCTGGTGCGTTTCCTGTGGGCGCTCGACCCGCGGCTGGCGCAACAGCTGACGCGGCGGTTCGCCGAAGTGGTCGTGGAACGCCTGCAAGCCACCCGGATGCGCCTGCTGGACCTGTACGGGGACGCGACGCGCACTCTGTCTGACAAGACGCGCACTCTGTCTGACAACTCGCGAACACCGCCCGGCGGCTAGGTCACCACGGCTGATGCGGCGGCACTACCGCCACCGTGCAGGCCGCACGCTGGAGCAGGTACTGGGGAACAGGGCCGAGGAGCGCCTGCGGCGTGGACCCGATGCCGCGGTTGCCCACGACCAGGAGCCCCGCGTCCTCGGAGGCCTTGGTCAGGGCGTGTCGAGGCGTGTCCACGACGAACTCGGCGTCGACCGCCACCTCGGGATATTCGGCGCGCCACGGCTTGACGGCCTGCTCGAACTTGTTGATCGCCTCGCGCCGGATCTTCTCGGCGTCGATGAAGGGCGCGCGGTCCGGGCTGGGAAGGGCGGCCGGGTCCCACCAACCGCAGAGGGCGCAGAGCGGGGCGCCGCGGAGCTCGGCCTCGTGAAAGGCGAAACCCAGGGCGGCCCGTCCGGCCGGGGACCCGTCCACGCCGACCACGATGCGCGCGTCCGGGCGATCCCCGGCGGGCGCCCGCCGCACGACGATGGCCGGGCGGTCGGCGTGGGCGGCGACCTGCACCGCGGTGGAGCCCACGGTGAGGCCTTCGAAGCCGCCCTGCCCCCGTGCTCCGAGCACGATCAACGTCGCGTCGCGGGACGCTTGCAGCAGCACGGCCGAAGCCGACCCCCGCTCCAGGATCCGGCGCACCTCCAATCGCGTGGCGAGCGCCCGGGCCTTGCGCACCCCCGCTTCGGCGACGATGGCATGCGCCTTGCGCACGCCCTCGTCGGCGACGATCGCCCCCGCGCCGTGGAGGATGTCAAGGGCGTCCTCGTCGGGCATGGAGAACGGATACGGCCACTGCCATGCGTGGCAGACGATGAGAGGGAGATCGCGCAGCTGAGCCTCCTGCACGGCCCAGTGCAGCGCCTGATCCGCGGCCACCGACCCGTCATAACCGACCAGGACGGGGCATCCGTCGCCGTTGCCGCTCATCGGCCGCCTCCCTTCGCGACGGGGATGCGTCCAGCTCACCAAAGCGCCGAACGCGCCGGACAGGGACGGCGGTCCCTCAGGCGAGGGACCTTCGGACCACCGCGCCGAACCACAGACCACGGCTGGAGCAGGAGACACACCCCGCCGCAGGCCTCGCCCACGCCGTAGACGGTGATGATCCGCCCGCTGCGCAGGCGGACCTCGGCGAGCAGGGCGGCAACGACCTCCACGCCAGACCGACCCCGGCGTCCAGCAGGCGCCGTAGCTGCGTAGTGACCGGCGCGGTGCGGGGGCCGTCCGCAGGCTAGGGCGGTGCCGAAGGCCGCCCTGTCGATGCGCGGCAGGAAGGGCCGGTTCGGCTCCTGCGGGCGGGCATCGCACCGGAGTCCGGACGCCGGACTCGCGGGCCGCCGGGGGCGTCCCTGGTCTGGTCCAACCGCCTGCCCTACCGGCGCCCGCCGGGACGCCCGGCTCGCCGACGGGCCCACTGGTACGGTCAGCCCACGTGGGGGAGCGCGGTTGCCCGACGCAATACGCCACGGTCGTCACACTTGCGCCGAGGCGTGGTCGACCAAGTCGGGCTGTTGACAGCGCAACGGCATCCGTTGCCGGTCTGCAGCGAGGGGCGAAGTCGGCATCGCCGACGGGGGAGGGACGCTAAGCAGCCCACGCCTCCAGGGCCAACAGATCGCGCATCGACACCATGCCGACGCAGCGTCCGCCCTCGTACACCGGTAGATGCCGGATGCCCTCCTCCAGCATGCGGCGCGCGACGTCGAGGGAGTCCTCTTCCAGGGCGGCGGTCCTGATCTGCGTTGAGGCGTAGTCCGCGGCCCTCTGGGAAGTCGGGTCGGCTGATGCGGCCAGAGCGGTGACCAGGTCGCGCTCGGTGATGATTCCGACGAGGCGTTCACCGTCGAGCACGGCCAGCGCGCCGACCTTGTGCTCCACCATCTGCCGCGCCACGTCGGCCAGCGGCTCGGTCGTCTGGCAACTGAAGACCATCGGCCGGTACACGTTCCTGATGAGCATGGTCCCTCCCCGCTGGGTAGATCGCTTTCCCGGCCGGACGGGCACGCCTGACTGCCAGGTGCTCTCCGGCGGCCGCCCACGGGTGAGGCTGGCGTGCGGCACCACCTGCGACCGCACGCCCCAGGCAGCAGGACCGCCCTGCATCACCCCCGTGAGAAACCATCGTGGTGGCGGGCGGAGGCGACCACCCAGAGGCGAAGGTCCCGACTTGTCGCCATCAGCGGACACGGGCTTGCGCAGATTTTGAAACGACGGTTGCTGTCCGAACAGGCGACCGTTCCGTGTGTTCAACCTGGAATTCGCCAAAGGAGACGGGAGCGCGCCCCGCGTGACCGGCGACCGCGCGAGGCCGGCGCCGCCAAAGCGTCTGTGCTGCGGTGCACGGTGCTGGAGCGACCTGCGGAGCCGAAGGGGGTTCGGCGGGAATGATCTTCAGACTAGGATGATCGCGAAGATTGCACGGTGTGGCCCGTGATCGTCAGTGAGCACGGCCGGTGAGGAGCGACGGTGGCGGACGAGCGGCCTCGGTCGAGGGGCTTCGACCCGAATGTGCCGAACATTGCCCGCATGTACGACTACTACCTCGGTGGCAAGGACCACTATGA
>NZ_BCQU01000057.1:0-44336 GCF_001552235.1 Actinomadura rubrobrunea NBRC 15275
GGGCCGCCGCCAGCCACAGCGGGATGGTGACCGTGTTCACGTACAGGGCGGCGGCGCGGGTGCGGCGCAGCAGCCGGACGGCCCGCGGCAGGGCCCGCAGCGACGCGGCCGCGAGCCGCACCACCCCGCCCGGCGACATGTACGCCTTGCGCAGGACGGGAACGGGCAGCACCACGACCTCGGCGCCCGCGTCCCGCAGCGGCTCCGACAGCGGCCCGTCGGCGGGCAGGGTCACCAGCACGCGCCACTCGGCGGCCAGCGCCCGGACCGACTCCACCAGCATGCGGTCCGAGCCGTAGAGATCGGGCGACGGGTGCGCGAGCACCACCACGGATCTCTCGTCACCCTCGTCCACGGCCCCCTCCTTCCGGCGCCGGATGCGCACAGTCACCGCCGTCGCGCCAACCCTCAGATTAACCGCGCTTTACTAACAAGACGCGCGAGACGGCCGCTCGCCTTACGCTGACCAAATCGAACCGTGCCGTTCTACGACCGCGGCCGGATCTTCGGTTCAACAAGGTAACGCTCAGCGAGGGGATCCAGGGTGCGCATCGCCATGGTGGGAACGCGCGGAGTGCCCGCGCGGTACGGCGGCTTCGAGACCGCCGTCGAGGAGATCGGACGCCGGTTGGCCGCCTCCGGCCACCAGGTGACGGTGTACTGCCGGGGCGAGCGACATCCCGAGCGGGAGTACCTGGGCATGCGGCTGGTGCACCTGCCCGCGGTGCGCGCCAAGGCCGCCGAGACGCTCAGCCACACCGCGCTGTCGGTCCTGCACACCGCCGGCCGCCGGATCGCGCGCCGCGGCCCCGACGTGGCGCTGGTGTTCAACGCGGCGAACGCGCCGCTGCTGCCGGTGCTGCGCGCGCTGCGCATCCCCGTCGCCACGCACGTCGACGGCCTGGAGTGGAAGCGCACCAAGTGGAGCGGCACCGGGCAGCGCTACTACCGGGCCGCCGAGCGCCTGGCGGTGCGCTGGTCGGACGCGCTCATCGCCGACGCGCGCGGCATCCAGGACTACTACCGGGAGCGTTTCGGCGCCTCGTCGGTGTTCATCCCGTACGGCGCGCCGATCCTCACCGAGCCCGACAACGCCAAGCTCGCCGAGGCCGGGTACGAGCCGGGCGGGTACCACCTGGTGGTGGCCCGGTTCGAGCCGGAGAACCACGTGCACCTCGCCGTCGAGGGCTACCGGCTCAGCAAGGCCGAGCGTCCGCTCGTGGTGGTCGGCTCGGCGCCGTACTCCGACGAGTACACCGCGCGGGTGAAGGAGCTCGCCGGAGACGACCCGCGCATCAGGTTCCTCGGCGGCGTCTGGGACCAGGATCTCCTCGACGCGCTGTACGCGGGCGCGCTCACCTACATCCACGGCCACTCGGTGGGCGGCACCAACCCGTCGCTGCTGCGCGCGATGGGCGCGGGCGCCCCGGTCGTGGCGTTCGACGTGAACTTCAACCGGGAGGTGCTGGGCGAGGAGGCCGGGCGGTTCTTCACCGGCCCGCAGGACCTCGCCGCCGAGATCGAGGCGGCCGAGCGGGACCCGGGCACGGCCGCCGACCGGGGCGCCGCCGCGCGCAAGCGGGCCGCCGAACGCTACGTGTGGGACGACGTGGCCGCCGATTACGAGCGTCTCTGCGAGGACCTGCTGGCGCGCCGGCTGACCCGCAGGACCGTCCGCGGCGGCGGGTGAGTCCGCGTCGGCGTTCGCTGCCGGGCACCGGTCGTCCGCCGCCACGTGAACGGGCCGCGTTCCGGGACGGATCTCCCGGAACGCGGCCCGTCGCGTTCTCTCCGGTCTGTCCTGGCTCTCCGGTCTGCCCTGGGCGTCTCCGCCGGGGTCAGCGCGCGGCCGTCACTTGGTCACCGCGTTGGACGCGGGGCTGGTGACGGTGTTCCCCAGGGGGTCCTTCACCCGGATCTTGTAGGTGTGCTTGCCGCGCGGCGCCTTGGTGTCGGTGAAGGTGAGGGTGGGCAGCTGCCAGAACGTGGACGCCCGGCTCACCGTGCCGACGGGGGTGGTGCCGTTGTCGCGCAGCACCTCGTAGGTGAGGTTGGCGTTGTCCATGTCCCAGGTGGCCTTCCAGGACACCCGGATGGAGCCGTTGGCCGCCTTGACGGCCTTGGGCGCCGCCACACCCGACTTCTGCGGGCCGGACTTGTTGGGCGCCTTGGCCTTGACGGCGAACCGCACGAGCCCCTGCTGCGCCACGCCGTTGACGCGCGGGAACTCGCCGCCCAGCGCGATGTACTCGGAGTTGCCCGTCACCGCCCAGGCGGCCTGGGACTGGCCGGTGAAGGTGCCCGCCGACAGGGTCGGGAACCAGTGCAGCAGGCTCGGCACCGGCTGCCTGCGGTAGTTGCTGTTGGACCCGGGGGGCGCCTGGTCCTTGCCGGTGGCGTAGGTCGTCTCGGCCAGCGCCCGGTGCCACGACGGCGGGTTCGTCTCGGGGAACGCGCCGAGCGAGGAGCAGTCGTGGGCGTGCGACACGCTGTAGAGCGACTTGCCCTGCGCGTACACGCCGTAGGTCGCGCCGTAGCAGTTGTCCAGCCAGATCAGGTCGCCGTTCGACGCCTTGGCGGCGAACCGCCCGTCGAACCAGTGCAGCCCCTCGCCGTTGGCCGACCCGTACACGGTGTCGCCGGACACGAACAGGTCGGTCACGTACGAGTAGCGGCTGCCCTGCCGCGTCGGGATCGGGCGGCTGTTCCACGTGGCGGTCGCGCCCGTGGTGGTGTTGACCGCGCCGATGCCGACCTTGGCGACGCCGTTGAGCTTCTGGAACCGGCCGCCGATGATGACGCGGTTGCTGCCCGCCATCGCCATGGCGAACACCTCGTCGTCGTCGGCGGTGGGACGCCAGGCGTCGATGAGCGACCCGTCGGACGCCTTCACCGCGGCCAGCCGCGTCCGGGACTTGCCGTTGACGTTGAAGAAGTTCCCGCCGAAGTAGACGGTCGAGTTGGTCGCGGCGATGGCGCGGACCTTGTTGGAGACGCGCGGGGCGAAGCTCGTCACCAGCTTGCCGGTGGCGGTGTCGAACGCGGCCAGCCGCGACCGCGCCTTGCCGTCCACCTCGGTGAACTCCCCGCCCACGTACACGCGCTTGCCGTCGGGGGACCGCGTGATCCGCAGGCCCTGCCCGTTGAGCGAGTGCTTGAAGTTCTTGACCGGGTTCCCGGTGCGGATGTCGAACGCGAAGATGTTCTTCGCGTCGATCTCCTTGCTGCTTCCCGGCGCGGTGCCCGGGGGCCGCGCCTTGGTGAACTTGCCGGTCGCGTAAACGGTGTTCCCGACCGTCGTCATGCTCCACACGACGCCGTTGACCTGCCAGGTCGGCAACGCGTCCGCGCTCACCGTGGCCGGCGTCCCCGAGGGCGGCGCCGTGTCGGCCGCCGCGGGGGCGGCGGAGACGCCGAGGACGGCGGTCGAGGCCGCGACGGCGGAGGCGACCGCACGACGACGTCGAAGCGAAGGACTTGTCACGAGTCAGATCCCTTGCCAGATGGCCCCTGTGACCCCTGCGGTCACTTCGATCCGGAGATCGTAATGCTCGGCCGCAGGGGACACAGCGACAACGGACGAAATTGTCTGCATATCGGGAGGCGCCCCGTCGCGGCGGGTCAGCCGTCCGGCGCACCGCCGCGGCGGGGCGCCCGTCACTCGGCCGCCCGCGCGGTGAAGTCGTCCACCGCCAGGACGACCGGCGCGTTGGTCGCGCTGCCCGACAGCTGGGAGCGCAGCCCGACGCCGCCGGACGTCTGCAGCCCGGAGGTGGCGTCGGTGCCGGTGACCTGCCAGTCGGGCTCGGCGGCGCCGTCCGCCCACACCTTCGCGCTCAGCGTGGTCGGCGCGGTGCCCGTCACCCTCAGGCGCAGCCGCAGCGGGACGCCCGGCGTGTAGGTCAGGCCGGAGACGGTCTGTTCGGCGCCGATGACAGTCTCGCTGTTGCCGGCGTCGGTGCGGCTGATTTGCAGGGAGACGACCCCGGATGGCCGCAACCGGACACGCGCCCGGTAGTCGCCCGCGCCGGCGACGCGGCGCCCGGCCACCCAGAAGTAGACGCCGTTGCCGGTGCCCTCCTTGTCGACCGACAGCTTGACGGTGACGTCGGTGCCGGCGGCGGACACGCCGTTGAGGTACGCGCCCATGGCCGCGCCGGGGGCGCCGAGCGTCATCTTGCCGACGCCGCCGCCCACGGACAGGCCGCTGACCGTCCCGACGCCCGACCACGGACCGCCGATGTCGGCGGTGCCGAACCCGCCGCTGACGGTGCGCTCGAAGCCGTCCGAGGCGAGGGTCTGCGAGCGCGCGGTGACGGTGCGCTCCGTCTCGTCGGTGGCGCCGTCGTCGTCGGTGACGGTGAGCTTGACGGTGTGGTCGCCGGGGCTGGTGTACGTGTGCGTGACGGTCGCGCCGGCGCCGGTCTTCCCGTCGCCGAAGTCCCACGCGTACGCGGTGATCGACCCGTCGGCGTCGGTGGAGCCGGTGGCGTCGAACGTGCAGGTCATCCACTCGCACTCCGCGGTGAACGCGGCCGTCGGCGGCTTGTTCGGGGTGACGGCGCCGGTGCCGACGCCGTAGTGCTGGGCGACCTGCTCGGCCGTCAGGGCGCGCGGGTACACCGCCACCTCGTCGAGCGTGGCGTTGAGGAAGTTGCTCGTCGGGCGGTTCGGCCAGGAGCCGAGGTTGTCCCCGCCGACGCGCCAGTAGCCGGAGAACTTCTCCCCGTTCTTGACGGTCGGGTCGGCGGCGACCTGCTGGCCGTCCACGTACAGCCGCATCCCGTCGGACGCGTCCAGCGTGCCGACGACGTGGTGCCACCGCCCGTCGTTGAGCCCGGCGCCGCTCTGCACCGTCTTGACGGAGTCCGCCGGCTTGGCGCCGAAGACGACGCGGCCGTCGTTGGTCATGTACAGGTGCCGGTCATAGGCGGTGCTGTTGCCGGAGTTGCGGTTGCCGTAGCCGATGATCTTGCCGCCGGAGGTGCTGGTGGTCTTGACCCACGCCTCCACGCTGAAGTCGCCCGGCGTCGGCACGGCGGGGGTGCTGGACGTGCCGGTGGAGGTGCCGTTGAACCGCATCGCCCGGTCGGAGTCGTTCGCGACGGCCCCTGCCTGGCCGCGCGTCACCCCGGACTGGAGGGTCAGGTCGTAGGGGCCCGCGTGGTCGTAGGCGGGTCCGCTGCCGCCGTCGCCCAGGCGCCAGTGGTCGGCGGGTCCGTCGCCGGCGATCGTCTGAGCGTACGCGCTGGGCGTCGCGGACACCGCGGTCACCGCGTTGGACGCGGCGCTGGTGACGGCGTTGCCGAACGGGTCCTTGGCCCGCACCTTGTAGGTGTGGGCCCCCGACGGAGGGGCCGCGTCGACGAACGCGGCGCTCGGCATGTCCCAGAAGGTGGACGCCTTGGTGACGCGTCCGATCGGCGTGCTGTCGCCGTCCCGCAGGATCTCGTAGGTGAGGTTGTTGTTGTCCATGTCCCAGGTGGTCTTCCAGGACACGCGGATCCTGCCGTCGGGCAGGGCGACCGCCTGGGGCGTGCCGAGCTCGGACTGTTCCGGACCGGTGTTGTTGGGTGCCTTGTCCTTGAGGGCGAACCGCACGAGCCCCTGCTGCGGCACCCCGTTGACGCGCGGGAACTCGCCCCCCATGGCGATGTAGTCGGAGTTGCCCGTCACCGCCCACGCGGCCTGGTACTGACCGGTGAACGTGCCCATGGCCAGCGTCGGGAACCAGTGCAGCAGGCTCGGCACGGGCTGGCCGGAGTAGTTGCTGTTGGAGCCGGGGGGCGCCTGGTCGGTGCCGGTCGGGTAGCTGGTCTCGGCCAGCGCGCGGTGCCACGTCGTCGGGTTCGTCTCGGGGAACGCGCCCAGAGACGAGCAGTCGTGGGCGTGGGACACGCTGTAGACCGACTGGTCTTGGACGAAGATGCCGTAGGTCGCGCCGTAGCAGTTGTCCAGCCACACCAGGTCGCCGTTGGACGCCTTGGCGGCGAACCGCCCGTCGAACCAGTGCCACCCCTCGCCGTTGGCGGACCCGTACACGGTGTCACCGGACACGAACAGGTCGGTGACGTACGAGTACCGAGAGTCTTGCCGCGTCGGAATGGGGCGGCTGGTCCAGGTCGCCGTCGCGCCCGTGGAGGCGTCCACGGCTCCGATGCCGACCTGGGTGGCGCCGTTGAGCTTCTGGAACCGGCCGCCGATGATGACGCGGGTGTCGCCCGGCGCCATCGCCATCGCGAACACCTCGTCATCGTCGGCGGTGGGACGCCAGGCGTCGATGAGCGACCCGTCGGACGCCCTCACCGCCGCCAGCCGCGTCCGCGACTTGCCGTTGACGTTGAAGAAGTTCCCGCCGAAGTAGACGGTCGAATTCGTCGCGGCGATGGCGCGCACCTTGGCCGACACCGTCGGCGCGAAGTCGGGGACGAGGGCGCCGGTGGCGGTGTCGAACGCCGCCAGCCGCGACCGCGGCTGCCCGTCCACCTCGGTGAACTCCCCGCCCACGTACACGCGCCGGCCGTCCGGGGACGCGACGATCCGCAGACCCTGCCCGTTCAGCGAGTGCCGGAACGACGTCACCAGCTCGCCGGTGCGGATGTCGAACGCCACGATGTTCCGCGCGTCGACCTCCTGGCCGCTGCCCTCCGCCGTGCCCGGCGGACGCGCCTTGGTGAAGTTGCCGGTCGCGTAGACGGTGTTCCCGACCGTCGTCATGCTCCACACGACCCCGTTGACCTGCCAGGTCGGCAATGGGTCCGCGCTCACCGTCGCGGGGGTCCCGGCGGGTGGTGCCGTGTCGGCCGCCGCCGGACCCGCCACGACGCCCTGGACGGACGTCGCGGCGAGCGCACCCGCCGCCGTGACGGCCGCGACGCGGCGCGTGAAGCCGCGCACGAGACATTTCATAGGAAGCAACCTCAAAGTCGTATTACTCCGGACTGTGACAGCCCGGTCACCCCACCAGGTCGCCAATACTCGACCGTCAATCATTGCCGCTCTTTTACACTGTTGGCCACCCCAGGGGACCTGCTTCGCCTGCAGCACGCCCGCTCCATCCGCCGGCGTCCGTGCTCCCCGATTCCGCGACAACCGAGGAGATAGCCGCATGCCCCGTTCGGGTTCGCGTCCGGTCCGGCCGATCCGGCAGGCAGGCCGCGTGGCCGGTTCCGGCCTGACGCTCGCATTGGCCCTCGCGCTGGCGCTGTCCGGATGCTCCGGCGACGACAAGAAGAAGAAGGAGGAGGCGGGTCCGCCGCCGCCCCCGCCCAGCCAGCAGTCCGAGGCGGACGCCAACGCCGCGCCCGGCGCGCAGAGCCTGCGGCTGTCGCAAGGGCTGCGCAAGCCGGTCACCTACGACGACAAGATCACCGTGCAGGTCACCGGCATCCGCAAGGTGCGCAACCAGAACAAGGGGCCGGGCGAGATGACGGGCCGCGTCCTGACCATCTTCACGCTGCGCTTCACCAACGGCTCGCCGCGCCCGCTCGACCTCAACCAGGTGCGCGTCGTGGCGCGCTACGGCCCGCGGAACACCGAGGCCAGCCCCACCTCCTACGCCAACCTCAACGACTTCTACGGCACGGTGGCGCCGGGCAAGACCCGGTCGGCGTCCTACGCCTTCGACCTGCCCAGCTCCGGGTACGGAAAAGTGACGCTGGGGGTCAAGTTCAGCGACACCCACAAGGTCGCGCTGTTCACGGGGGCCATCGAAGCCTGATCCGGCGCACAACGGCCGTTCACGGTCGCGTCCAATGCGCGCCGGTCGCCGGGACGAGCGGTTAGTGTTCGCGTCATGAGCGGCAGCACCCGTAGGACGTGGATCATCAGGGCCATCGCCCTGCCGGCGGCCGCCGCCGTCGCCGTCCTCGGCTGGCTGGCGCCGCGGGACGAACGGCCCGCCGAGACGGTCGCGAGCACCGTCGGCGCCGCCCGGGTCGGCAGCACCCGCTACCCCGCCCCGGACGGCGCCCTCTACGTCGCCCCGACCGGCCGCGACTCGGCGTCCGGCGACCGCGGCGCGCCGCTGCGCACCGTCGCCGCCGCCATCGCCAAGGCGCGCTCCGGCGACACCGTGGTGCTGCGCGGCGGCACCTACCACGAGTCGGTCACCGTGCCGCCCGGCAAGAAGCTGACGCTGCAGGCGTACCCGGGGGAGGCGGTCTGGTTCGACGGCAGCTCCCCCGTGACCGGATGGGTGCGGCGCGGCGACGCGTGGGCCGTCGACGGCTGGACGGCCTTCTTCGACTCCACCCCCGGCTACACCAAGGGCGCGCCCGAAAGCTCCGATCCCGCGTTCCGGTTCGTCGACCGCGCCCACCCGATGGCCGCCCATCCCGACCAGGTGTGGATCGACGGCGTCGCGCAGCGGCAGGTCGGCTCGCTCGACCAGGTCGACGAGGGCACCTTCTACGTCGACGAGAAGGCCCGCCGCCTGTACATCGGCACCGACCCGCGCGGCCGCGCGGTGCGCGCCAGCACCCTCGCCGAGGCCATCACCGTGCGCGGCGCCGGGTCCGCGCTGCGCGGCATCGGCGTGCGCCGCTACGCCACCTCCATCCCCCAGCTCGGCTCGGTGAAGGTGGCCGCGCCAGACGTCACCGTGGAGAACGTGGCCGTCACCGACTCGGCCACGACCGGGCTGAGCGTGGTGGCCCCGCGCGCCCGCGTGCGCCGCGTCACCGCGACCCGCAACGGGATGCTCGGCGTGCACGCCAACCACGCCGACGACCTGCGGCTGGAGTCGGTGCGCGCGGCGAACAACAACACCGAGCGCTTCAAGCCCTCGCCCGTCGCCGGCGGCATCAAGATCACCCGTTCCCGGAGGGTGGCGCTCGTCGGCGGCGCCGCCGTGGGCAACCGCGGCAAGGGCGTCTGGCTGGACGAGTCGGTCTACGACATCACGCTCACCGGATACCGCGTCGCCCGCAACAGCGACCACGGCGTGTCCCTGGAACTGAGCGCCAAGGCCGTCGTCGCCGACAACGTGATCCTCGGCAACGGCGGCGACGGGCTGCGGCTCAACGACACCGGGGACGCCGAGATCTGGAACAACACCGTGGTCGGCAACGGCCGCGCCGTCCACCTGGTGCAGGACCGGCGGCGCGCCGCCGACCTGTCGGTCCCCGGCCACGACCAGCGGCAGAAGCTGCCCGACCCGACCGTGCCGTGGCTGGTGCGCAACGTCGCCCTGCGCAACAACGTCCTCGCCGACGCCCGCAGCGGCGCCCCGTGCCTGCTGTGCGTGCACGACCACTCCGAACGCCCGCGCGGCGCGGAGCGCATGGGCATTTCCGCCAACGGCAACGTGTACGTCCGCCCCGGACGCGGCACCCCGTTCTTCCTGGTCGTCTGGCAGCGCGACGGCGCCGCCCCCGCGACGTTCGCCGGGCTCGAGGCGTTCCGGGCGCAGACCGGCCAGGAGAAGAAGGGCGTGGCGTTCGACGACCCCGCCGCCGCCGCGCCCGACGGCTCGCTGTCCGCCGCGGCCGCCAAGCGCGCCCGCTCCGCGCCCCTCCCCCTCCCGGCCCGCATCGCCGAAAAGGTGGACCGCCGGGCGGGCGCCCGCCACGTCGGCTCCTGGGCCGTCGCGCACGGCTGACCGGCGTCCGCCGCGCGGGCCGCGCCGGAGGCGAAGCGGGCCTATTCTGAGGGCGATCCGTTCTCGGGAGCGCCGTTGAAGGTTGCCAAGTTCTCCGTTCTGCCGCACCGCCGCACGCGGCCCGCCGTGCCCAGCGCGGGCTGGTGGACGGTGCTGCTGCCGCTGGCGTTGATGCTGTCCAGCGACTACAAGCTGCGCAGCCGCGAGGTCGACCAGGCGGTCAGCGGAAGCGCCGACCTGACGGTGCTGGTGGAGATCGCGATCTACGGCTGCACGGCCCTGTACCTGCACCACCGGTTCCGGCTGCGGCCGCCGGCGCGGCGGCCCAGCGGGGTGCTGCTGGCGGCCTGGGGATTCGCCGGGTACGTGGCGCTCTCGGCGCTGTGGTCGCCGTACAAGGAGCTCGGCGTCGTGCGCGGCGTGCAGCTGCTCGTCACGATGACGCTGATCTACACGATCGCGACCCGGGCGCAGCCGCGCGACCTGCACCGGCTGGCGCACGCCTTCATCGTGATCGTGCTGCTGTCGGTGGGCATCGGCGTGGCGCACCCGTTCCCGCGCACCGCCCACACCCAGGAGCGCTTCAACTGGCTGTACGTCCACCCCGTCATCGCGGGCGTGTACCTGGCCGTGGCGGTGCTGCTGGTCATCGGCTACCTCACCCGCCGCGAGCATCCCGAGCACCGGCTCTGGCATCCCCTGGCCTACGTCGTCGCCCTGGCGGTGCTGTCGGGCGCGCTGGTGGCCACCGGGACCCGCGGGGCGGCGCTCGGCTGCGCCTTCGGGGTCGTCGTCCTGCTGGCCACGGCGCGCGGCCCGCACGGACGCGCGGACGTCATCGTGGTCGGCGCGGCCGTGGCGGTGCTGGCGACGCTGGCGTTCTCCGACAAGATCATGGCGTTCGTGGCGCGCGGCGAGACCGCCGAGAAGCTCGCGTCCCTGAACTCGCGCACCGACCTGTGGGAGCTGGCGCTGGTCGCCTACGCCGAGGAGCCGCTGTTCGGACGCGGCCTGGGCGCGTCCCGAGGGCTGTTCCTGGAGGACATCGGGCTGGGCGGCGGCCACAACGCGTTCATCAACGCGCTGGTCGACAACGGCGCGTTCGGCGCCCTCCTCTTCGCGGCGCTGCTGATCGTCCTCGCGTACACGCTGCTGCTCCTCGCCCGGCACCGTCCGCTGCGTCCCGACGCGGGGCTGCTGCTGGGGCTGCTGGGCTTCTTCCTGGTCGACAGCATCACCACCGAGGGCCTGGCCACCCCGGCCAACGTCTCCGGCATCTGGCTGCTGATCATGGTGGCGTGGACGGAGACGCTGCGCCGCCAGGCCGCCGTGCTGACCGCGGCGCCGGCGCCCCAGGCCGAACCCGAACCCGAGCGGGCGTCCGCCCCGGTCTGACCGCTGTGGCATCCTTGCGCGTGTGGAACCACTGGGCATCAAAGGCGCCTTCTCGTTCACCCCGCGCATACACCGCGACCACCGCGGCTCCTTCCACGAATGGTTCCGGGCGGACGAGCTGCGCGCGCAGGTCGGCCACGAGCTGAACCTCGCCCAGGCCAACTGCTCGGTCTCCGCCCGCGGCGCGCTGCGCGGCGTGCATTTCGCCGACGTCCCGCCCGGGCAGGCCAAGTACGTCACGTGTCCGCGCGGCGCGATCCTCGACGTGGTGGTGGACCTGCGCGTCGGCTCCCCCGACTTCGGCCGCTGGGAGGCCGTCCGGCTCGACGAGGAGAACCGCCGCTGCCTCTACCTCGCCGAAGGGCTCGGCCACGCCTTCCTGGCGCTCACCGACGACGCCACCGTCATCTACCTGTGCTCCCAGCCGTACGCGCCCGAACGCGAGCACGGCGTGCACCCGCTGGACCCCGACCTCGGCATCGCCTGGCCGCGGGACGTCGAACCGGTGCTGTCGGCCAAGGACGCCGCCGCGCCGAGCCTGGCCGAGGCGCAGAAGTCCGGCCTGCTGCCGGACTACCGCGCCTGCCTCGACTACTACGCCGCCCTCGGCCTGCCGACCTGACCCGACCTGACCGGACCCGACCCGCTCCCGCCCGCGGCGGGCGTCGCCCGGCGCGGGACGGCGCCAGGGTCAGCTCAGAGACGGCCAGGCCGCGTGCAAGGCCTCGCGCCAGTCGCGCATGGGCTTCAGCCCTACCCGCGTCCACCGGTCGTGGCCCAGGACGCTGTAGGCGGGACGGGGCGCCGGACGCGGGAACCGGTCGGTCGTGGTCGGCCGCACCCGGTCCGGGTCGAGACCGAGCAGGGCGAACACCTCACGGGCCAGGCCGTACCAGGTGGTCTCCCCCGCGTTCGTGCCGTGGTAGACGCCGGGCGGCGCGCCCGACCCGACCAGCGCGATGACCTGTTCGGCCAGGTCGCCGGTCCACGTCGGCTGGCCGCGCTGGTCGTCGACCACCTCGACGGTGTCGCGTTCGGCGGCCAGACGCGTCATCGTGCGGACGAAATTGGGGCCGTGCGCCCCGTACAGCCACGCCGTGCGCACCACGTAGCCGCGCCCGGTGTCGAGGACGGCGCGCTCCCCCGCGAGCTTGGTGCGGCCGTACGCGCTGACCGGCGCGGGCGGGGCGTCCTCGGGGTAGGGACGGTCGGCCCGCCCATCGAACACGTAGTCCGTGGAGATGTGCACGAGCGTGGCGTCGACGTCCCCGCACGCGGCGGCCAGGGTGCGCACCGCGTCGCCGTTGACCGCCAGCGCGGCGTCCTCGTGCGCCTCGGCGTCGTCGACGGCCGTCCACGCCGCGCAGTTGACCACCGCGTCCGGGCGGTGCCGCCGCAGGGCGTCGCGGACGGCGGCCGCGTCGCGCACGTCGAGGTCGGCGCGGGTCAACGCCACGACGTCGCGGCCGCGCCCGCGCAGCCGGCGCACCAGCTCGGTGCCGAGCATGCCGCCGGCGCCGACGACCATCCAGGTCATCCGGCGTCCTCGGCGCGCTTCTTCAGCGGCTCCCACCACGCCCGGTTGTCGGCGTACCAGCGGACGGTCTCGGCGAGGCCGTCCTCGAACGACACCCGCGGCGCGTACCCCAGCCGGCGCAGCTTGGCGTCCGACAGCGAGTAGCGGCGGTCGTGGCCCTTGCGGTCGGGGACGTGCTCCACGCGGCTCCAGTCGGCGCCCACCGCGTCGAGCAGCCGCCGGGTCAGCTCCCGGTTGGTCAGCTCCGCGGTGCCCGCGATGTGGTACACCTCGCCGGGCTCGCCGCGTTCGACGACCGTCTGGATGCCGCGGCAGTGGTCGGACACGTGGATCCAGTCGCGCACGTTGCCGCCGTCGCCGTACAGCGGCACGGTGCGGCCGTCCAGCAGGTTCGTCACGAACAGCGGGATGACCTTCTCCGGGTACTGGTACGGCCCGTAGTTGTTGCCGCACCGGGTGATGCACACCGGCAGGCCGTGCGTGCGCGCGTACGCGCGGGCGATCATGTCGCCGCCCGCCTTGGACGCCGAGTACGGCGAGTTGGGCGCGAGCGGCGCGTGCTCGTCCCACGACCCCTCGTCGATGCTGCCGTACACCTCGTCGGTGGACACCTGCACGACGCGCGGCACGCCCGCGTCCAGGCACGCCTGCATGAGGGTCTGCACGCCGAGCACGTTGGTGCGCACGAACTCGCCCGCGCTGTCGATGGACCGGTCGACGTGCGACTCGGCCGCGAAGTTGACCACCACGTCGTGCCCCGGCACCACCTCGGCGAGCAGGGCGGCGTCGCAGACGTCGCCGCGCACGAACGTGAACCGCCCCTCGACCGGCTCCAGGTTGGCCAGGTTGCCCGCGTAGGTGAGCTTGTCCAGCACCGTCACCTCGGCGTCCGCCCACTCCGGATAGCCCCCGGACACCAGCTCGCGCACGTAGTGCGAGCCGATGAACCCGGCCCCGCCGGTGACCAGGATCCGCCGCGCCCTCATTTGCTGATCTGCACCTTGCTGTGGTCTCCCAGTACGAGACGGTGAGCCCTGGGCACGGGCGGAGCGGGCGTCACCCGTGCCTGCCTTCCGATGAGCGAGCACTCGATGCGGCCGACGCCGTCGATGGACGCGCCGCGCAGCACGATCGAGTACTCGATCTCGCTGTCCACGACCGAGCAGTCCCGGTCGATGGAGGTGAACGGCCCGATGTAGGAGTCGCGGACCACCGCGCCGGGCCCGATGACGGCCGGGCCGACGACGCGCGACCCGGTGACCCGCGCGCCCTCCTCGACCACCACCCGGCCGATCAGCTCGCTGGACGCGTCCACCTCGCCGGCCACCGAGGGCTCCACGCCCTCCAGCACCAGCCGGTTCACCTCCAGCATGTCGGCGACGTTCCCGGTGTCCTTCCAGTAGCCGGACACCATCGTCGACTCCACCCGGCGGCCCCGGTCGATCAGGCCCTGGATGGTGTCGGTGATCTCCAGTTCGCCGCGCCGGGACGGTGTGAGCCGCGCCACGACCTCGTGCACCACCGGGCTGAACAGGTAGACGCCGACCAGGGCCAGATCGCTCTTGGGATGCTCCGGCTTCTCCTCCAGCGCCACCACCCGGCCGTCCGCGTCGAGCTCGGCCACGCCGAACGCGCGCGGGTCGGACACCTTGGCGAGCATGATCTGCGCGTCCGGCCGCTCCCGGCGGAACCGGTCCACCAGCTCCGTGATGCCGCCCACGATGAAGTTGTCGCCCAGGTACATGACGAAGTCGTCGTCGCCGAGGAACTCCCGGGCGATGAGCACCGCATGCGCCAGCCCGCGCGGGGCGTCCTGCCGCAGGTACGTCACCTCCAGGCCGAACCGCGACCCGTCGCCGACCGCCGCCCGGATCTCCGCCTCGGTGTCCCCGACCACCACGCCGACCTCGCGGATCCCCGCGTCGGCGATGGCCTCCAGCCCGTAGAACAGCACCGGCTTGTTCGCCACCGGCACCAGCTGCTTGGCGAAGCTGTAGGTGATCGGCCGCAGTCGCGAGCCGGACCCGCCCGCCAGGACGAGCGCCTTCACCGGGCGCCCCGCACCGGCGGGAGCGACGAGACGGAGGGTTTCAACGACGGCTCCAGTGCTGCCAGGAACGTCAGTGACGCGACTTCGACATCGACATTACCGGCACCTGACCGATGACGGCCCCGCATCGTCCCACCTCGGACACCCGGTCAACCCGGACGGCGCCGCGGGCGTCACGACGCGCCGCTGATCATTCCGGCCGCGACCGTGTTGTTGGTGGCCTCGTCGATCAGCACGAACCCGCCGGTCAGCCGGTTGCGCGCGTACTCGTCGACGAACAGCGGCTGGGTGACGCGCAGGCTCACCCGCCCGATCTCGTTCAACCCGAGCGCGCCCGCCTGCTCGTCGCGGTGCAGCGTGTTGACGTCCAACCGGTAGTGCAGGTCCTTCACCAGCGCCTTCGCGGTGCGGGTGGTGTGCTTGATCAGCAGCTTGGTGCGGGGCGCCAGCTGCCGCTCCGGCGTCATCCAGCACACCATCGCCTCCAGGTCCTGGGCGACCTGCGGCCGGTTGTTCGGACGGGCGATCATGTCGCCGCGGGAGATGTCGATGTCGTCGGCCAGCCGCAGCGTCACCGACATCGGCGCGAACGCCTCGCTCACCGGCCCGTTCGGCCCGTCGATGTGGGTGATGACGGTGGTCAGCCCGGACGGCAGGTGCACCACCTCGTCGCCCGGCTTGAGCACGCCGCCCGCGACCTGCCCGGCGTACCCGCGGTAGTCGTGCAGCGCCGGATCGGTGGACTTGTGCGGGCGGATGACGTACTGCACCGGGAACCGCACGTCGATCAGGTTCCGGTCGGAGGCGATGTGCACGTGCTCCAGGTGGTGCAGCAGCGACGTGCCCTCGTACCACGGCATGTTCGCCGAGCGCTGCACCACGTTGTCGCCGTGCAGCGCCGAGATCGGGATGAAGGTCAGGTCCGCGACCTCCAGCTTGGCGGCGAACTTGGTGAACTCCTCGACGATGTCCTCGAAGACCCGCTGGTCGTAGTCGACCAGGTCCATCTTGTTCACCGCGACCACCAGGTGCGGCACCCGCAGCAGCGTCGCCAGGAACGCGTGCCGCCGCGACTGCTCCAGGATGCCCTTGCGCGCGTCCACCAGGATGATCGCCAGGTCGGCGGTGGACGCCCCGGTCACCATGTTCCGGGTGTACTGGATGTGCCCCGGGGTGTCGGCGATGATGAACTTGCGGCGCGGCGTGGCGAAGTAGCGGTACGCCACGTCGATGGTGATGCCCTGCTCCCGCTCGGCGCGCAGCCCGTCGGTCAGCAGCGCCAGGTTGGTGTACTCCTCGCCGCGGTCGGCGCTGGTGCGCTCCACCGCCTCCAACTGGTCCTCGAAGATCGACTTCGAGTCGTACAGCAGCCGCCCGATCAGCGTGGACTTGCCGTCGTCCACGGACCCGGCGGTGGCGAACCGCAGCATGTCCATCGGCTTGCCCCGCCGGTCGGACGGCCGGGCGGCGGACTCGGTGGCGGCCATTTAGAAGTAGCCCTCCTTCTTGCGGTCCTCCATCGCGGCCTCGCTGGTGCGGTCGTCGGCGCGCGTCTGGCCCCGCTCGGTGATCCTGGTGGCGGCGATCTCCTCGATCACCTCGTCCAGCGTGGTGGCGGTGGACTTGACCGCGCCCGTGCAGGACATGTCGCCCACCGTGCGGTAGCGCACCATCGCCTCGAACACCGGCTCGTCCTCGCCGCGGTTGGCGTACGGGTTGTCGTCCAGCAGCAGCCCGTCCCGCTCGAACACCCGCCGGGTGTGCGCGAAGTAGATGGACGGGATCTCCAGGCCCTCGCGGCGGATGTAGTCCCACACGTCCAGCTCCGTCCAGTTCGACAGCGGGAACACCCGCACGTGCTCGCCCGGCCGGATCCGCGTGTTGTACAGGTTCCACAGCTCCGGCCGCTGGTTCTTCGGGTCCCACTGGCCGAACTCGTCGCGGAACGACACCACCCGTTCCTTGGCGCGCGCCTTCTCCTCGTCGCGGCGCGCCCCGCCGAACGCGGCGTCGAAGCGGTGCTCTTCGATGGCGTCCAGCAGCGTCGTGGTCTGCAGCCGGTTGCGGGACGCCCACCGGCCGGTCTGCTCCACCACGCGGCCCTTGTCGATCGACTCCTGGACCGACGCGACGATCAGCCGCACCCCCAGCTCGGCCACCCGCCGGTCGCGGAACTCCAGCACCTCGGGGAAGTTGTGCCCGGTGTCGACGTGCATCACCGGGAACGGGATCGCCGCGGGCCGGAACGCCTTGTGCGCCAGGTGCAGCATGACGATGCTGTCCTTGCCGCCCGAGAACAGCAGCACCGGCCGTTCGAACTCGGCCGCCACCTCCCGGATGATGTGAATCGACTCCGCCTCAAGGACGTCCAGCTGTGACAGCAGGTAATCGCAGCGCTGCATGGTCTGGGGTTCTCTCCACGCTCTCTGGCAGATGCACCGGTGGCCGGGATGACACCGTCCCCGCCGGTCGGGGGCGGCGGGTCCGGCAGGTCAGCTCGGCGGGACCGCGCCCACGTCCCGGATGCCGGTCAGCAGCATCGATGCCGACACGGGGTGGCAGACAAGGATATCCGGCAGCCGGGGATCCTCCTGGTTGTAGCGCGGCGCGGCGCCGTCGACGCGCGACACGTGCGCGCCCGCGGCCAGCGCCACGGCGACCGGCGCGGCCGAGTCCCACTCGTACTGGCCGCCCGCGTGCACGTACGCGTCGACCTCGCCGAGCAGCACCGCGCAGATCTTCGCCCCGGCCGAACCGATCGGCACCAGCTCGACCTCGGCCTCCACGCGGTCGGCCAGCGCCTCGACGAACGCGGGAGGGCGGGTGCGGCTGACCGCGACGCGCAGGCGCCCCGGCGCGGGCTCGAGGACGCGCAGCGCCCGGCCCGCGGAGCCGTCCCACGGCTCGACGAGCGCGCCGTCCGGCGCGGTGCGCAGCGTCACGCCGCGCGCCGGCAGCGCGACCGCTCCCGCGGCGAGCCCGCCGGACCGCCACAGCGCCACGTGGACGGCCCAGTCGGCGCGGCCCTCCTCGGCGAACTCGCGGGTGCCGTCGAGCGGGTCCACGATCCACACCCGGTCGGCGTCCAGCCGCGCCGGGTCGTCCTTGCCCTCCTCCGACAGCACCGCGTCGCCCGGCCGGTGCTCGGCGAGCGCCGCGGCCAGGCGCTCGTGCGAGCGCATGTCGCCGGCCTTCCTCAGGGCGTCGGCGTCGGCGAAGCCGACCTCCTCGCGCACCTCCAGCAGCAGGCGTCCGGCGTCGCGGGCCAGCCGGGCCGCCAGCGCGTGGTCATCCCGCGGGCTCTGCGTCATCACTCGCCATTCCCGGGTCGATCGATCGGTTGGATCACCATTGTCGCCTATGCCGCTCGCCCGCTTCGGGCCGCCCCCCGCCCGTCGTCGCGCAAGGGACCGCCCGCGAGAAGACACTGCAGGCCGGACGCGGCGAACCCGGGTGGCGTCCCACCGGGCGGGACCCGTCCCGCCGACCGCTGAACGGCGACCTCAGTACGCCGACCGCGGTACGCCGACCGCTGTACGCCGTCCGCTGTACGCCGACCTCAGTACGCCCCGGACCCGCGGACCACCGCCGACCAGGTCTTCCACAGGATCAGCAGGTCGAGCGCGAGCGACCAGTTGTCCACGTAACGCAGGTCCAGCCGGACCGACTCCTCCCACGACAGGTCGGAGCGCCCGCTCACCTGCCACAGCCCGGTCAGGCCCGGCTTGACGGCCAGCCGCCGGTACACGTCGCCGCCGTAGCGGGCCACCTCCTCCGGCAGCGGCGGACGCGGCCCGACCAGGGACATGTCCCCGCGCAGCACGTTGATCAGCTGCGGCAGCTCGTCCAGCGAGTAGCGGCGCAGCTTCCGCCCGATCGGCGTGATCCGCGGATCCTTCCTGATCTTGAACAGCACGCCGTCGTGCTCGTTGTGCACCAGCAGCTCGGTCTTGCGGGCCTCCGCGTCGACCACCATGGTGCGGAACTTCAGCACGGTGAACTCGCGCCCGTCGCGGCCCACCCTGGTCTGCCGGAACAGCACCGGCCCTTCGCTGGTGAACTTGATCAGCAGCGCCACCACCAGCAGCAGCGGGCTGAGCACCACCAGCGCCACCAGCGCCATCACCCGGTCGAACAGGTCCTTGACGACCTGCCGGCCGCCGTCCAGCTCCGGATGCTCCACGTGCAGCAGCGGCAGCCCCGACACCGGGCGGATGGAGATCCGCGGCCCGGTCACGTCCATCAGCGCGGGCGCCACCACCAGCTCCACGTCGTCGCGCTCCAGCTGCCAGGCCAGGCGGCGCAGCGCCACCCCGTCCATCTCCGGGCACGCCAGCACCGCCACCGAGTCGGCGCCCACGCGCTCCACCACGGCCGCCGCCTGCCGGAAGTCGCCCAGCACCGGCACGCCCTCCACCTCGTCGACCGCGTCCTCGCCCTCGACCAGCGCCGGCGGCAGGCACACCGCGACGATGTCCATGCCGTGATAGCGCTTCTGCCGCAGCAGGCGGATCAGGTCGGCCACGGACGTGCGGTGCCCCACGGCGACCACGCGCCGCATGTACTCGCCCTCCCAGCGCCGGCGGTGCAGCCACTTGCGCAGCCGGTACCGCGCCACCAGCCCGAAGAACGTGCCCAGCGGCAGCGCCATCACCACGTACCCGCGGGCCACCTCGGTCTTGGTGGCGTACGCCACGATCGCCACCGTGGCGGTGAGGATGAACCCCGCCCGCAGCACCCGGTGGAACTCCTCGTACCCGACGCCGATGTAGCGGGGCTGGTAGGCGCGGCACAGCGCCAGGATCGGCAGCCACGCCAACGGCAGGGCCACGGTCAACGCGACGTACGGCAGGGTCAGCTCGCCCGGCATGCCCGGAAAGCGCAGCACGTACGCGACCGCGCCCGCGACCAGCATGCTCAGGAAGTCCAAGGTGAGCGCACGCCGACGATAGGTCGCCGTCCAATTGACGGAGTGGCGCTGACGCGGCCCGTCCTTCGCGGACGCGTCCGCCACCTGGACCTTGTCGACGACGGCCATAGACGTCTCACCACCCCTGCCACATGCGCCCCGGAAGACGTGGTCCAACTCGGAGACGGCTGAACGGCCTTTGAGGTTCACATGCCACGCGAACCCCGGACGGCCGCATCTTACGGACGCATCTCCCCGACGGACGCCCAAAACGGGCAGTGCGCTGCGGTTTTGTTACCTGGCCTAATGGATCACCTCACCGCCGGGCAACAAAAACACCCCCGGCGCGCCCGGCGGGGGCCGCCGCCGCGCCCGGCTCAGGAGGCGTGGAAAACGTTCTGCGCCGCCGCCAGCCCCCGCGTGAGCAGCGCCTCCACCGCGTCGGCGGCGCGCTCCACGTTCAGATCCAGTTCCTTGCGCTCCGCGGCCGAGAAATCCTTGAGAACGTACACCGCGGGATCCATGCGCCCCGGCGGACGCCCCACACCGAACCGCACCCGCAGATAATTCCCGCCGCCCAGCGACTTGGTGATCGAACGCAGCCCGTTGTGGCCATTGTCGCCGCCGCCCTGCTTGAGCCGCACCGCGCCGTAGGGGATGTCCAACTCATCGTGAACGACGACGAGCCGCTCCACGGGAACCTTGAAGAAATCGCGCAGGCCCTTCACCGGGCCCCCCGAATCGTTCATGAAACTGCGGGGCTTGGCGAGCACGACCCGCTCCCCCGCCAGGCGCCCCTCGACCGCCTCCGCGTGCACCCGGCGGTGCGCCTTGAACCGCCCGCCGACGCGCCCCGCCAGCGCGTCCAGCACCATGAACCCGGCGTTGTGCCGAGTGCCCGCGTACGACGGCCCCGGATTGCCCAAGCCGACCACCAGCCACGGCTCAGAACCCGTCACCGCACCTCCCTACCGCGAAACCCGACGGCCCCCGCCGGTGCACACCGACGAGGGCCGTCGACAACCACATGGCGCACGCCGCGACACGCGCCCCGGCGGAACCGCCCGCCTACTCGGCGGACTCGCCGGCGGCGCCCTCCGCCTCCTCGGCCTCCGCGCCCTCGGCCGGAGCCGTCGACGCCGACGCGTCGCTGATCTGCAGGACCAGCGTCTCCTCGTCGGTCGCCAGCGACACCCCGGACGGCAGCTTGACGTCCCGCGCCAGGACCTGCGTGTCGATCTCCAGGCCGGTGACGTCGACCTCCACCGCCTCGGGGATGTGCGTGGCCTCGGCCTCCACGGCCAGCTGCACGACCTCCTGGGCCACCCGGCCGCCGGCCACCACGTCGCCGACCACGTTCACCGGGACCTCCACGGTGACCTTCTCGCCGCGCTCGACCAGCAGCAGGTCGACGTGCTCCAGGAACCCCTTGATCGGGTCGCGCTGCACGTCCTTCGGCAGCGCCAGCTCGCTGCCGCCGTTCAGCCCCTCCACGCGCAGCAGCACGTTCGGGGTCTTGAGCGCCAGCATGAGCTCATGGCCGGGCAGCGAGATGTGCTGCGGGGCGGTGCCGTGGCCGTAGAGGACGGCGGGCACCTTGCCGGCCCGGCGGGCGCGCCGTGCGGCCCCCTTACCGAACTCAGTGCGCGGCTCGGCGGCGATGCGTACCTCGGACACGGCGAAAACTCCTCGTTCTTGCGATCCACGGCCGTCCGGCACGGACGTCCGCTGCGGACAAAGCGATCAGGCGGGTGCTCGATGCGTCGGGCGCCTCGAAGACTTCGTGCGTACCCCGGGGAGCGGAGATCCGACGCGGAGCCGCACTGAACGACCCGGGGCATACGCGGGTTCCCCGAGTCTAGCCGATGCGCGACCGCCCGAACGCCCGCAGGGGCGCCCGTCCCGGGACGCCGGTCAGCTGTGGCCGCCGAAGAGGCTGGTCACCGAGCCGTCGCTGAACACCTCGTTGATGGCGCGGGCCACCAGCGGCGCGATCGACAGCACCGTCAGCTTGTCGAACTGCTTCTCCTCCGGGATCGGCAGCGTGTTGGTCAGCACCACCTCGGAGATCGGCGAATTCTTCAACCGGTCCACCGCCGGACCCGACAGCACCCCGTGCGTGGCCGCCACCACGACCCGGCTGGCGCCGTGGTCGAACAGCGCGTCCGCCGCCTTCACGATGGTGCCGCCGGTGTCGATCATGTCGTCCACCACCACGCAGGTCCGGCCCGCCACCTCGCCGACCACGTCGAACACCTTCACCTCGTTGGCCACGTCCGGGTCGCGCTTCTTGTGGATGATCGCCATCGGCACGCCGCCCAGCCGGTCGCTCCACCGCTCGGTCATCCGCACCCGCCCGGCGTCCGGCGCCACCACCGTGACCTGGGACAGGTCCAGCCGCTTCTCGAAGTGCGAGGCGAGCAGGTCCAGCGCGAACAGATGATCGACGGGGCCGTCGAAGAACCCCTGGATCTGCGCCGTGTGCAGGTCCACCGTGATCAGCCGGTGCGCGCCGGCGGTCTTGAACAGGTCCGCCATCAGCCGGGCCGAGATCGGCTCGCGCCCGCGGTGCTTCTTGTCCTGACGGGCGTAGCCGAAGAACGGGGCCACCACGGTGATCCGCTTGGCGGACGCCCGCTTCAGCGCGTCCACCATGATCAGCTGCTCCATGATCCACTGATTGATGGGAGTCGTGTGGCTCTGGATCACGAACGCATCCGAACCGCGGACCGATTCGAGGAAGCGCACGAACGTCTCGCCGTTGGCGAAGTCGTACGCGGAGGTCGGCGTCAGCTCGACCTGGAGGTTGTCGGCTACTTCTTTGGCCAGGTCCGGGTGGGCGCGGCCGGTGAAGAGCATGAGCTTCTTCTGGCCGCTCGCCTTGATCCCACTCACCTCTGACAGCTCCCCCTCAATGGATGGTTCTCATGTGGGTGTTGTCCCCACTCCCCGCGCACCGAAAGAAGCGGATTCGGCGGCTCACGGGACGTCTTCTGTCGTTGTGCATGGGGACGACCCCCACCCGCCCACCGACCGGCAGACCCGGCCGACCGGCCTCACGCGCGGACGCGCGGCGGGACGCACCCGCACTCCGCCGACAGACCCCTTCCGTCGGCCGGCGGACGATTTCACGGCGAGACGCACGCGCCCCACCCTCCCCCCGCCCGGAACGGTCCGGACGGCGGACGTCACTCGGCCTCGCGGCAACACCCGGCCTCGCGACCGGACGCTAGGCGTCGCCGCCCTTCTCCTCGGCGGCGCTCCTCTCTTTGGCCCGACGGGCCGCCTCCGCGGCGGCGGTCCCCGGACGCCTGCGCTCCACCCAGCCCTCGACGTTGCGCTGCCGCCCGCGGGCGACCGCCATCGCCCCCGGCGGCACGTCCTGCACGATCACCGAGCCGGCCGCGGTGTACGCGCCGTCCCCGATGGTGACCGGGGCGACGAGCATGGTGTCGCTGCCCACCCGCGCATGGTCGCCGACCACGGTGCGGTGCTTCTTGACCCCGTCGTAGTTGACGAAGACGGTGCTGGCGCCGATGTTGCTGCCCTCGCCGATCTCGGCGTCCCCGACATAGGTCAGGTGCGGCACCTTCGAGCCCTCGCCGACCTGGGCGTTCTTCATCTCCACGTACGTGCCCGCCTTCGCCTTGCGGGCCAGGCGCGTGCCGGGCCGCAGGTAGGCGTACGGGCCGACCGACGCCTCCGGCCCGATCTCGGCCTCCACGCACACCGCGTTCACCACCGTGGCGTCGGCGCCGACCCGGGTGTCGGTGAGCGTGCACCCCGGGCCGACCCGCGCGCCCTCGGCCAGATGGGTGCGCCCGCGCAGCTGGGTCCCGGGATGGACCTCGACGTCCGGCTCGATCGTCACGTCCACGTCGACCCAGGTCGTGGCCGGGTCGACGATGGTCACCCCGGCCCGCATGTGCGCCTCCAGCAGCCGGTCGTTGAGCTGCCGCCGCGCCCGCGCGAGCTGCACGCGGTCGTTGACGCCCTGCGTCTCCACCCAGTCCGGCGTCAGGTGCGCGCCGGCGCGGTGGCCGTCGCCGCGCAGGATCGCCACCACGTCGGTCAGGTACTCCTCGCCGCCGGCGTTGTCGGTGGTGACCCGCTTGAGCGCGCCGCCCAGCAGGGTCCCGTCGAACGCGTACATGCCGACGTTGATCTCGCGGACCGCGCGCTGCTCCTCGGTGGCGTCCTTGTGCTCGACGATCGCGGCGAGCGAGCCGTCGGGGGCGCGCAGGATCCGACCGTAGCCCGTCGGGTCGGGGATCTCGGTGGTGAGGACGGTGGCGGCGTTGCCCTCCTCCTCGTGGGTGCGCACCATCGCGGCGAGCGTGGCGCCGCGCAGCAGCGGATGGTCGCCGTTGGTGACGACCACGGTGCCGCGCAGCTCGCCGACCTGCTCCAGCACGGTGCGGACCGCGTGCCCGGTGCCGCCCTGGCGCTCCTGCACGACCACCTCGGCCTTGGGCCAGCCCTGCTCCAGATGGGCGATCACCTGCTCCCGGCGGTGCCCGACGACCACGATCAACCGCTCGGGGTCCAGCTCGGCCGCGGCGGTCAGCACATGGCCGAGCATGGTGCGCCCGCACAGCTCATGCAGGACCTTGGCGGTACGGGACTTCATCCGGGTGCCCTCGCCCGCGGCGAGGACGATGACGGCAGCCGGGCGGCTAGCGCTCACTGGGAGGCTCCTCGGCATCGCGGTTAAGAACTCGGCACGGGCGCAACCGTATGGAGAGGTCCAACAGGCTGGCGACCTGCCCGTCATGGGGGCAGGCGGCAGGCCGCGGCTCACCCGACAACCGGAAGGATACCGCCCGTCCGTCTTGTGTCACCCCGGGGGCAGCCCGTCCTGCCGGATCGGCTCCCAGGTCAGGCGTGTCGCGACGCGTTCGGAGCGGTGGACGGGTCGGTATGCGGAACGGTGTGCGGAACGGCGTGCGGTCGGGGGGCGGCACGGAAGAAAGACGCGGACGGGCGGCGCCGGCGGACGCCCCCGCCCGGCGCCTCCGCGGCGCCATGGCGCCTCATTCGAACAAGGAGCTCCGCCGCCAGGATTCGAACCTGGAATCTTTGGGACCAAAACCCACTGCGTTACCAATTACGCCACGGCGGAACAACTCGGACATCCGACAGTCCGGGCCTTGACAGAGGATACAGAGTCCGACGCAGCGGCAACACATCAGTTTTCGGCCGTGTCCCGAGCGCGCAAGGTCCTGATCAGAGCCCGTTCGGACCGGTCGGCCAGATACGCCCGCGCGTGCTGCGGCCCGAGCATGGCGCCGTGCGCCCACCCTTCGATGCGGCGGTAGAGGTCGGCGCTCTTCCGCACGGCGATGTGCAGACAGCCGCGGTACTCGTCGCGGAGATTCTTCCTGACGGTCTTCGGGTTGTGCCTCTTGAGGACGGTCGTGCCGAACTCCTCCGGCGCGGCCCCGACGAGGTCCGCCCAGTACCGCACGGCGGCGTCGACGTCGGCGTTCTCGTGGATGTGCAGGCTGAAGCGGACGCAGTCGCGCGACACGCCCGCCGCCCGCAGAAAGCGGAGGAAGAAGAGGACGATCGCCGGATCGCTGTTGATGAACCTGACCCTCTCGGAGCGCCGGTAGATCTTGTCCTTGCCGCCTTCGCACCAGTAGACGAGGGCGCCCGCCACGAGGATCTCCCGATCGCCGAGCTCTCCGACCTGCTCGCAGGCGGCGAGTTTGGTCTCCAGTCGCCGCCGTTCGGCGCGCCGGTGGTAGGGCTCCCACCGGCTCTTCCACATCGCGGCGATCCGTTCCTGGGCGTACCCGGCGCGTTCCGGGGCGGGGACGTCGCGGAGGTAGCGAGAGCAGGTGCCGATGGAGATGCCGAGGGACCCCGCGATCTCGCGGCAGGTCCAGCCCTCGCGACGCAGGGAGATGGCCTTTTCTTGCAGTTCGGGGGGAAGTTTCTTGACCATGCGCCGCACTGTACGAGCGGGCGCTGACATTCCGATTATGGCCGAGCACGAAAAGTGATCGGGCGCGTCCCGACATTCAGTGACCAGCGGCGTGTTTAGGACGCGATAGGGCGAGCACGTCACAAGCGTCCGGCTCGGCGACGAGGCCGATCGGCACACCGCACCCGTCCGTCACGGACTCCCCTGGGAGGCCGCGGACGGGCACTCCACCACCGTGGCGCGCGGCGTCGCACACCGACCACGGGGTGTGAGCTTTGTGACCAGTGCGACACGGTTCCCCCCGATTTTACTTTTCGAGGCCTGTCCAACTTACGGCAGCGTAGGTTACGGTGGCGTAGGTAAGGCTGTCCCGACATGCAGGAAGTGGTGACCCATGACCAAAGCCCCCGTCGTCGACCCCCCGCTCCGTGACCGCCGGCCCCTTCCCGAGATCGACCCGGAGCCGCAGGGGACGTTCGAACGGGTCCTCGTCGCGGTGTTCACCGGTGTCCCGTTCCTCGCCCTGCTCGCCGCCGTTCCGATGGCCTGGGGCAGCTTCCTGGGCTGGACGGACGTGGCGCTGACCGCCGTGTTCTACGCCGTCTCCGCCGCCGGGATCACCGTCGGCTACCACCGGTACTTCACGCACGGCTCGTTCAAGGCCCGCCGCTGGCTGAAGATCGTGCTGGGGGTGTCCGGCAGCCTGGCCCTGGAGGGACCGGTGATCACCTGGGTGGCCGATCACCGGCGCCATCACAAGCACTCCGACAAGGAGGCCGACCCGCACTCGCCGTGGCGGTTCGGAAGCGACTGGAAGGGCCTGACCAAGGGCCTGCTCTGGGCGCACTACGGCTGGATGTTCGACGGCAACCGCACCTGCAAGGAGCGGTTCGCCAAGGACCTGCTGCGCGACCGCGACGTCGTGCGGATCCACCGCTCCTTCCCGGCGCTGGTCGCCGTGTCGCTGCTGCTGCCGGCGGCGCTCGGCGGTCTGCTCACCATGTCCTGGCAGGGCGCGTTGACCGCGTTCTTCTGGGCCGGGCTGGTCCGCATCAGCCTCGTGCACCACGTGACCTGGTCGGTCAACTCCATCTGCCACGTGTTCGGCAAGGAGGACTTCGAGGTCCGCGACAAGTCCCGCAACGTGTGGTGGCTGGCCATCCCGTCGCTGGGCGAGTCCTGGCACAACCTGCACCACGCGGAGCCGACCTGCGCCCGTCACGGGGTGCTCAAGGGCCAGGTCGACATCAGCGCCCGGATCATCCAGGCGTGCGAGAAGGCGGGCTGGGCGTACGACGTCCGCTGGCCCGACCCCGAGCGGCTGGCGGCGAAGCGGACGAAGCAGGCCGCCTGACCGACACAATTGGATGTGTGACAGAACCAGCCCCCCGGTCGAGGCGCAAGCGCATGACCGGAAAGGAACGACGGGAACAGCTGCTCACCATCGGACGCACGCTGTTCGCCGAGCGCGGCCTGGACGGCACGTCGGTCGAGGAGATCGCCGCCGCCGCGGGAGTGTCCAAGCCGGTCGTGTACGAGCACTTCGGCGGCAAGGAAGGGCTGTACGCGGTCGTGGTGGACCGGGAGTTCGAGAAGCTGCTCGCTCTCATCACCGAGGCGCTGACCTCGGCGATCCACTACCGCAGCAAGCTGGAGAAGGCCGCGCTGGCGCTGCTGGCCTACATCGAGGAGAACCCGGACGGGTTCCGGATCCTGGTGCGCGACTCCCACGGCGGCACCGGGACGGGCAGCTTCGCCAGCCTGCTCAGTGAGATCGCGGGCGAGGTCGAGTACGTCCTCGCCCGCGAGTTCGACCGCCACGGCTACGACGACAAGAACGCGCCGATGTACGCGCAGATGCTGGTCGGCATGGTGGCGTTGATCGGCCAGTGGTGGTTGGACGTGCGCAAGCCGAAGCGGGAGGAAGTGGCGGCGCACCTGGTGAACCTGGCGTGGAACGGCCTGTCCGGCCTGGAGGTGCGTCCGTCCCTGGACCCGAAGCGGCGGCGCAAGGAGCAGGAGCGCAGGGAGAAGGCCGCGGAGAAGGCCGCCGCCAAGGCCGAGAAGGCGCAGCGGAAGGCGCGCCGGGCCGAGCAGGGCTGACTCCGCCGCACCGTCCTCCGGCGGCCGGGCCGACGAGCTCGGCCGCCTCTTTCATGCCGTCGCCTCGAAGACCCTGACCCGCCGCTGGGCGACCAGCACATTCGTGTAGACCCCGGAGCGCTTCCAACACATGCGCCAGGTCCGCCCTCAGCAGGAGCCCCACGAGCGCTTGCTTTGGCCCCGAGACGGGGCGGCTGGTGCGCCGCCGGTGCTCCTTCACGACCTCGTCTTCTGCCCCTCCGGAGGTGGGCGGTGAGGCGGTGCAGAACGTAGCGGCGCACGGGTGGCCGGCAGGCAGGGCTGGGTGGTCGAAGTCGTCGCGGGGGTCGCGGATCTGACGCGGCGGCTTCCCAGGCGAACCGCGGCAGTCCTCCTGTCAGCGACTCCTCAACCCGCCGTTGGGGGCGTGGGCGCTGGTGGGGCGGGGATGGTGGGGAGCCGGTGGCCGCGTGAAGGTCGTTCGTGCGGCCACCGGCCGGGGTCGCCGGGCTCGGGTTGCGAGTCCGGGGTTCGGGAGGCGCGCCGGATCGGGCGCGCGGATGCCGCCCGCCGCGCGAGTCGGCACACCAGGGGAAAGGGTTCGGCTCCCCGCGCGGCGGACGGCATCGCGTCTCAGGGGTCTTCGCGGGCCGCCACGACGAAGATCCGGCGGAACGGGAAGACGGTTCCGTGCGGGGTAGGCGGGTACGCGCCGCGCAGGCACGCGCCGTAGACGTCGAGGAACTCGTTCGCCTCGGCGGGCCCGAGCGCGGAGAGCACGGGACGCAGGGTGGTGCCCTTCATCCATTCGAGCACCGGGTCGTCTCCGTGCAGGGTCTGCACGTAGGTGGTCTCCCAGGCGTCGACCGCGCAGCCGTGCCGGGTCAGCAGGTCGTGGTACCCGGCGGCGTCGCGGACGGGGCGGCCGGGGGCGAGGCCGCCGAGGCGGTCGCGCCAGCGGGGCGACGCGCACAGCTCGCGCAGGATGGCGTGGCTGGGCGCGTCGAAGTTGCCGGGGACCTGGAAGGCCAGGCGGCCGCCCGGGGCCAGCGCCTCGGTGGCCCAGCGGACGAGCAGGTCGTCGTGGTCGGGCACCCAGTGCAGGACGGCGTTGGACACGATGAGGTCGAGCGGCGCCGCGGGCCGCCAGGTCGTGACGTCCCCGACGGTGAAGCGCAGCCGGCCGGGGATCTCGTGGGCGCGGGCCGCGGCGACCATGTCCGGGGAGGAGTCGAGCGCCTCGATCACCGCGTCCGGCCAGCGGCGGGCCAGCGCGGCGGTCAGCTCGCCGGAGCCGCAGCCCAGGTCGGCGACGCGCCGGGGCGCGGCCAGGTCGACGCGGGCCATGAGGTCGGCGAACGGGCGGGCGCGCTCGTCTCCGAACACGCCGTACTGCGCCGGATCCCAGACGGCGGCCGCTGCTTGTCTCGACATCAAGAGACATGATGCCCGCGGCTGTATCTTGATGTCAAGAAAGTCTTCTCGATATCGAGACGAGTAGGCTGTGCGCATGCAGGATGAGGTCGACCGGCTGGTCGAGGCGTGGCACGCCGAGCGGCCCGATCTCGACGTGCGGCCGCTGCACGTCCTCAGCCGCGTGTCCCGGCTGGCCCGCCATCTGGACCGCGCCCGCCGCGCGGTGTTCGCCGCGCACCGGCTGGAGCCGTGGGAGTTCGACGTGCTGACCGCGCTGCGCCGGGCGGGCCACCCGTATCAGCTCAGCCCGGGCCGGCTGCTGCGCGCCACCCTGGTCACCTCCGGCACCATGACCAACCGGATCGACCGGCTGGCCGCGGCCGGGCTGGTGGAGCGGCACCCCGACCCGCAGGACAAGCGGGGCGTGCTGGTGCGGCTCACCGCGGCCGGTCAGGCCCGGGTGGACGCGGCGTTCGCCGATCTGCTGGACCGCGAGCACGCCATCCTGGAGGCGCTCACCCCCGAGCAGCGGGACACGCTGGCCGGGCTGCTGCGCACGCTGCTGATCCCGTTCGACTCGGACGGGGCGCCCCGGTCGTGACGGCTCAGCCGACCTCCTCGGCGAGCGTCAGCCATTCCTCCTCGACCTGCTCGGCCTCGGCCTGGACGGCTTTCAGCTCGGCGTCGAGCTCTTGGAGGCGCTCGTAGTCGGTGGCGTGGGCGGCGAGGAGCTCGTGCAGCTCCTCCCGGCGCTCGGCCAGCTTGTCCAGGCGCCGTTCGAGCCGGTCGAGCTCCTTGCGGGCCCGCCATGCCCGCGCGGAGTCCTTCGGCTTGTCCGGCTTGGCGGCCGGGGCCGGGGACGAGGCGGCGGACGGGCGGGTGGGCGCCCGGCCTCGGCGGCGGCGGTCCAGGTACTCGTCCACGCCGCCGGGCAGCAGCGACAGCCGTCCGTCGCCGAGCAGCGCCACCACGTGGTCGGTGACGCGTTCCAGGAAGTAGCGGTCGTGGCTGACGACCACGAGGGTGCCGGGCCAGCCGTCGAGCAGGTCCTCGACCTCGTTGAGCGTCTCGATGTCCAGGTCGTTGGTGGGCTCGTCGAGCAGCAGGACGTTCGGCTCGTCCATCAGCAGGCGCAGCAGCTGCAGGCGGCGCCGCTCGCCGCCGGACAGGTCGCCGACCGGCGTCCACTGCCGTTCGCCGCGGAAGCCGAGGCGCTCCAGCAGCTGGACGGCGGTCCACTCGCGCTTGCCGACGGTGACGCGCCGCCTGATCTCCTCGACCGACTCCAGCACGCGGCGGCGGGGGTCGAGCTCGTCCAGGTTCTGCGACAGGTGCGCCAGACGGACGGTCTTGCCGCGGACGACGCGTCCCTGCGTCGGGGCGACCGCGCCGTCCAGCAGGCGCAGCAGGGTGCTCTTGCCGCTGCCGTTGACGCCGACCACGCCGACCCGGTCGCCCGGGCCGAGCCGCCAGGTCAGGCGCCGGAAGAGGGCGGTGGAGCCGACCTCGACGGTCGCGTCCTCCACGTCGATGACGGTCTTGCCGAGCCGGGCGGTGGCGAACCGGGTCAGCTCCACGGTGTCGCGGGGCGGCGGCTCGTCGGCGATGAGCGCCTGCGCCGCCTCCAGCCGGAACTTGGGCTTGGACGTGCGGGCCTGGGGGCCGCGGCGCAGCCACGCCAGCTCCTTGCGCAGCAGGTTCCGCCGCCTGACCTCGGCGGCCGCGGCGAGGCGGGCGCGTTCGGCCTTGGCCAGCACGTACGCCGAGTAGCCGCCCTCGTAGCGTTCGACGCGGCCGTCGACGACCTCCCAGGTGCGGTCGGTGACCTCGTCGAGGAACCACCGGTCGTGCGTGACGACCAGCAGCGCCGTGCCGCGGGCCTTCAGGTGCCGGGCCAGCCAGTCGATGGCCTCGATGTCGAGGTGGTTGGTGGGCTCGTCCAGGACCAGCAGGTCGGACTCGGGCGCCAGCAGCCGGGCCAGGGCGACGCGGCGCCGCTCGCCGCCGGACATCCCGGCGACGGGCGCGTCCAGGTCCACGTCGGCCAGCAGGCCGGCGAGCACGTCGCGGACGCGGGGGTCGCCCGCCCATTCGTGCTCGGCGCGGTCGCCCAGCACCACCGAACGGACGGTGGCGCCGTCGGGGAACGCGTCGCGCTGCGGCAGGTATCCCAGGCGCAGGCCGCGCGCATGGACGACCCGTCCCTCGTCCGGCTCGACGCGCCGCGCGATGATCGAGACCAGGGTGCTCTTGCCGCCGCCGTTGCGCCCGACGACGCCGACGCGGTCGCGGTCGTCGAGTCCGAGGGACACCCCGTCCAGCAGCGGGACCGGGCCGTACGCCTTGCCGACGTTCTCCAGATTGATCAGGTTCACGACGTCCTCCAGGCTACCGACACCGCGCCGCGCCCGGCGCCGGGCGGCTCAGGAGCCGGAGCCGGTGGGGCCGTCGCCGGGAGGGCTGGAGGAGCCGTCCGGCGAGTCGCCGCGGCCCGGGTCGGGGGACCCGCCGGACCAGCCGCCGTCGGATCCGTATCCGCCGCCCTGCGCCTGGTAGGGGTCAGGGGCTTGGTAGGGGGCAGGGGCTTGGTAGGGGTCCTGGGCCTGGTACGGGTAGTGCGCTGCGGGGTCCGGCGAGGCGCCGTAGAACGGCGCGTCCGTCCCGTAGTACGGCGGGCCGCTTGGGCCGGGGTACGGCGGCGCGCCCCACCCGGTCGGGGGCGGCTGCTGCCCGCCGTTCTTCGTCACCGCGATGACGAGCACCACGGCGCCGACGACCACGGCGATCGCGAGCACCACCAGCACGAGGAAAAGGAGAGAGGCCAACGTGCCCGCCTTTCGGCTGTTTTTCCATCAGACGCGGCCGCCTCGGACGCGGTTCGCGGGCGCCCCGCCGCGCGCCGGGGCGCCCGCCCGCGGTCACAGGACGGTGGCGCCGGGGGCGGGGCCGGTCGCGCGCAGCGTGGAGGCGGCCACGCCGCGTTCCGCCAGGGCCGCGGCCAGGTCGGCGGCGTGCCGGTCGGACTCGGCCAGGAACGCGCACGTCGGACCGGAGCCGGAGACCAGCGCGCCCAGGGCGCCGAGGTCGCGGCCCGCGTCGAGGGTGCGGCGCAGGTCCGGTCGCAGCGACAGGGCGGCCGGCTGCAGGTCGTTGTGCAGGGCGGCGGCGAGGTCCTTGGCGCTGCCCGCGGCCAGGGCGGCGGCGAGCTCGTCGGACGCCTCGGGGGGCGGGACGCGGCGTCCGGCGCGCAGCCGGTCGCATTCGGCGTAGACGGCGGGGGTGGACAGTCCGCCGTGGGCCATGGCGAACACCCAGTGGAAGGTGCCGCCGGTGGGCAGCGGGGTGAGCCGCTCGCCGCGGCCCAGGCCCACGGCGGTGCCGCCCATCAGGGCGAACGGCACGTCGCTGCCGAGCTCGGCGGCCAGCTCCATCAGGTCGAGGCGTCCGCCGTCGTCCCACAGCCGGGCGCAGGCGAGCAGCGCGGCGGCCGCGTCGGCGCTGCCGCCGGCCATGCCGCCCGCGACGGGGATGGCCTTGCGGACGCGCAGCGCGACGCGGGGCTCGACGCCGAGCCGCGCCGCGACCAGGCGCGCCGCCCGCACGGCGAGGTTGCGGTCGTCGACCGGGACGTCGGCGACCGGCACCGGCGAGCCGGGGGCGGCCTCGACGCGCACCTGCAGCCGGTCGGCCGGCGCGGCGGTCACCTCGTCGAACAGCGACACCGCGTGGAAGACGTTGACCAGGTCGTGGTACCCGTCGTCGCGGAGGGGCCCCACGCTGAGCCCGACGTTGACCTTGGCGGGCGCTCGAACGGTAATGGCGGTCACGGGACGAACCCTATGCCAGGCGCTCACTGCCCGCCGGTGACGGGCAGGTTGCGGGGGTTGAAGTACGGGGCGGTGGCGAACTCGCGCAGCGCCGACACCGCGTGCTTGTCGCCCGTCACCGAGTACTTGCGGCGGTCGTCGCGCGGCTCGGTGGCGTGCTCGTCGGAGTTGAAGTACACCACGGCCTTGACCTGCGGGTGCTGGAGCGTCTGGGCGGCCTTGCGCAGCCACTCGGCGCGCCGGTCGCCGTAGGAGCGCGGCACCCCGAACTCCGCCACCATGATCGGCTTTGCGCGGCCGTCGGCCCATTCCAGGAAGCCGCGGATCGGCTCGGACAGGTCGCGGTACTCGTAGTCGGCGCCGGGGTAGACGTCGGCGCAGATCCAGTCGACCTGGTCGTCGCCGGGGTAGAACGGCTCGGCCTCGCCGGAGGAGAACCCCCCGGCGGTCGGGCACCACACCCACGCCACGTTGGCGACCCGCTCCTGGGCGAACACCGACCGGATGTGCTTCCACGCGGCCACGAAGTCGCCCGGCGAGTGGATCTTGGTGTTGCGCAGGCTCTCCTTGTCCATGTCGCGCTGCCAGCGCAGGAACACCGGCTTGCCGAGGGCCTTGACGGCGCGGGCCCGCTCCCGGATCAGCGCGTCGTGCTCGCCGCGGACGATCTCCCGGGTGTCGGTGCCGGACCAGGTGAGCAGCAGGTACCGGGAGCTGCGCGCCACGGCGGCGTCGGTCTCGTCGGGGAACTTGGACTTCCAGCCGTGGAAGGTCTGCACGATGTCCAGGCTGCGGCCGAGCCCGCGTTCGAAGCCGGCGACCGCCGCCATGCCGGGGCCGCCCGGCGCGTCGTCGGCGTCGTCCGCCGCGTCGCCGGTCAGCTCGTCGGGGGACACCCAGGCGCCGAAGTAGGCGCCCTTGCCGGGCGGTGTGGGGGCGACCCCCGCCCGGGCCGTGGTCTTGATCTTCGGTGTGGAGACCGCGCCGCTGCTACTGCACCCGGCCGCGACCGCCGTCACGGCCAGAGCCGCCACGGGCGCCAGTGCCCGCGCCGCCCGCGAACGCGCCTTGAACATGATCCTCCGCCTCATTCCGGTGACGCCCGGCCGGACCGCGCGGCTCCGCGTCGGACGCGTCGGTCCCGGGCGCGTCCGCGGGAGGCGGGTCCGCCGCTGGCGAGTCCGCTTCGGCCGGCCCCTGCCGGCCAGTGCCGGGGCCGGCGCACCGGTCGCCCGCCGGTTCCGGCCCGCTTCCAGGACCATACTGGGCAATGCGGGCGAAGGCGGCCACGTCCAGAGCTTCGCCTCGGGCGCGCGGGTCGACGCCCGCCGCCCGCAGCGCCCGCTCGGCGGCGTCCGGGCCGCCGGCCCAGGCCGCAAGCGCGGCCCGCAGCGTCTTGCGCCGCTGCGCGAACGCGGCGTCGACCACGGCGAACACCTGCTCGCGGGTGGCGGCGGTGGGCGGCGGGTCGCGGCGTTCGAACGCCACCAGGCCCGAGTCGACGTTCGGGACCGGCCAGAACACCGTGCGGCCGACCGGTCCGGCGCGGCGCGCCCGCCCGAACCAGGCCAGCTTCACCGACGGCACGCCGTAGATCTTGCTGCCGGGCGTCGCGGTCATCCGGTCGGCGACCTCGGCCTGCACCATCACCAGGGCGCGCCGCAGCGACGGCAGCGCGGCCAGCAGGTGCAGCACCACGGGCACGGCCACGTTGTAGGGCAGGTTGGCGACCAGCGCGGTCGGCTCGGGCCCCGGGGGGCGCGTGAGCTTCAGCGCGTCGGCGCGCACGACCTCGAGCCGGTCGGCGAGGTGCGGCGCGCGTTCGGCGACCGTCGCGGGCAGCGCCGCGGCGAGCACCGGGTCGATCTCCACGGCCACGACCCGGCGCACGCGGGGCAGCAGCGCCAGCGTGAGCGAGCCGAGGCCGGGCCCGACTTCGATCACCACGTCGTCGGGCGCCACGTCGGCGGCGCGGACGATCCGGCGCACCGTGTTGGCGTCGACGACGAAGTTCTGCCCGAGCGTCTTGGTCGGCCGCACGCCCAGCCGCGCGGCGAGGTCGCGGATGTCGGCGGGGCCGAGGAGCGGGCCGTCCGCCGTGCCGTCGGTGTCGTCTGTGTCGTCCCCCACCCGTCCAGTGTCCCAGTGTTCGGGGGGTCGTCGGTCCCGGCCGGCGCGCTCGCGGCGCCCGAGGAGGGTCACGGGGTCACGTGAACAGGCGGCTGCCGCAGTGGGGCCACTGGCCCTGCCAGCGGCCGTTCACCTTGACGTAGAGGAGCTGGGCGCGGTAGGTCTGCTCGGCCGGGCTGGCGTCGCTGGGCTTGCCCTTGCCGCCGACCGACGCCCACGACTGCAGGGAGAACTGGTAGAGGCCGTAGTACCCGGCGGGGTTGACGGCCTTGGGGTTGCCGCCGGACTCGCACTTGGCCAGCGCCGCCCAGTTCAGCCGGGCGGCCGCGCCCACGCCCTCGGGCTTCGGGCCGACCGCGAGGATCTGCGCCACCGGCTTGCGCTTGACCTTCTCGGCGATGACGACCAGGACCTTGCGGCCCTTCCGCCGGACGTAGGCGGTCTTCACGATCTTGATGCCGGGGCGGCCCTTGCGCAGCACCTTCTCGGTCCACGGCTCCAGCGACGGCTGCGTCTTGCGGACGACCGGCGCGGGCACCTTGACGACCTTGACGACCGGCTTGGACAGCAGCCGCACCACCTTGATCAGGTTCCCGGCGGGGGCGTTGCGGGGCGGCGCCACCAGGTCGTAGGGGCCGAGCGGGATCTTGGCCTGGGCGAGCACCTCGTCGACCGTCCGGCCGGTGGTCGTGACCGTGGTCTTCTTCTTGTCCACCACGATGACGACCTGGCGGGGCGGCGCGCTGGTGCGCGGGGCGTCCGCGGCGGCGGCCGTGTCGCGGGGCGCGGGCTCGCCGCCGCCGCAGCCGGCCGCCGACAACGCGAGGGGCACCGCCAGGAGCATGCAGAACGCCGAGGTACGGGGGGAACGACGCACCTTCTCCTCCACCGATGCCGAGAGGGGCATCAAGGCACACAAAACGCGTTAACGGCGTAGCACACTAGAGCCACTCGACCACCGTCCGCCACTCAGATCACTAGATATGGCGATACGAGGGTGCGTTCGGGCGGCGAGAAGCGTCACCGGGCCGCGGAGGCGGCGGCACCGGCCGGGCGGGAGGAGAGGGTCACCAGGGGCCGAAGACGCGCTCCCCGGTGGCGGCGATCGCGGCGCACAGGTCGTCCACGTCCACGCCCTTGACCTCGGCCATGAAGCGGACGGTGTGCGGGATCAGGTACGAGGAGTTCGGCTTGCCGCGGTGCGGGACGGGCGTCAGGAACGGCGCGTCCGTCTCCACCAGCAGGAGGTCCAGCGGCGCGGCCCGCAGCGCCTCGCGCAGCGGCTCGGCGTTCTTGAACGTCACGTTGCCCGCGAAGCTCATCACATAGCCCTGGGCGGCGCATTCCTTGGCCATGGCGGCGTCCCCGGAGAAGCAGTGGAAGACCACCTTCTCGGGGGCGCCCTCCTCGCGGAGGATGCGCAGCACGTCGTCGTGGGCCTCGCGGTCGTGGATGACCAGGGCCTTGCCGGTGCGCTTGGCGATGTCGATGTGCGCGCGGAACGAGCGGTGCTGGTCGTCCTTGGGCGCCCAGTCGCGGTAGTAGTCCAGGCCCGTCTCCCCCACCGCGCGCACCCAGGGCCGGGCCGCCATGTCGGCGATGTCGTTGAGGACCGCGTCGCTGACGCCGGCGGTCTCGTTGGGGTGGATCGCCACGCCCGCGTACACGTCGTCGTGCGCGGCGGCGACGTCGGCGGCCCATTGCGAGGAGGCCAGATCGCAGCCGATCGTGACGATCCGAGTGATGCCCGCCGCCTTGGCGGCCGCCACGGCCTCCTCCACCGGGACGTCCAGCATGTCCAGGTGGCAGTGGCTGTCGAAGACAGGCACCGGCAGCGGGTCGGGCAGCGGCGGGAACCGGCCCGCCGCGTACCCGTCCGTCGCACCGCGTCCGGTCACCGGCCGGCCTCCTCCAGGCGCGCCAGCTCCTCATCGATCACCGAGGAGTCCAGCTTCTTGAACAGCGGCGTCGGCTTGGACAGCGGCGTGCCCGGCCGGATCGGCCGCGACTCCCACACCGCCTCGGTGTCGTAGGACCCGGTGAGCACCGGGTAGGTGTTGACGTCGCCGTCCTCGCCCTCCTCGGTGACCTCCTTCAACTCGGGCATGCCGCTCCACACGCCCTGCCCGCCGAGCATCTCGTAGACCTTCTGGGACGACTTCGGCAGGAACGGGGTGAGCAGCGTCTTGGCGTCGTCCACCACCTGCAGCGCCACGTGCAGGATCGTCTTGACCCGCTCCGGGTCGTCCTTGAGCTTCCACGGCGCCTGCTCCGACAGGTACTTGTTGGCGTCGCGGACGACGTCCATCGCCTCGCCCATCGCGTTCTTGAAACGGGACCGGCCGAGCTCGGCGCCGACCGCGTCGAACGCGGTGCGGCTGCGCTCCAGCAGCGCCCGGTCGACGTCGGTCAGCTCGCCCGCCTCCGGGATCCGCCCGAAGTTCTTGGCGGCCATGTTGATCGACCGGTTGACCAGGTTGCCCCAGGCGGCCACCAGCTCGTCGTTGTTGCGGCGGACGAACTCGGCCCAGGTGAAGTCGGTGTCGTTGTTCTCCGGACCGGCCACGGCGATGAAGTAGCGCAGCGCGTCGACGTCGTAGCGCTCCAGGAAGTCCTTGACGTAGATGACCACCTGGCGGGACGAGGAGAACTTCTTGCCCTCCATCGTCAGGAACTCCGACGACACCACCTCGGTCGGCAGGTTCAGCGCGCCCATCGAGCCGGGCTTGCCGCCCTTGTCGCCCTTGCCGCTGTAGCCGAGCAGCATCGCCGGCCAGATCTCGGCGTGGAAGACGATGTTGTCCTTGCCCATGAAGTAGTAGGACAGGGCGTCGGGGTCCTGCCACCAGGCCCGCCACGCCTCGGGGTCGCCGGACCGGCGCGCCCACTCCACCGACGCCGAGAAGTAGCCGACGACCGCGTCGAACCACACGTACAGCTTCTTGGCCGGGTTGTCGCGCCAGCCGTCCAGCGGGATCGGCACGCCCCAGTCGAGGTCGCGGCTGATCGCCCGGGGCTGCATGTCGTCCAGCAGGTTGAGGGAGAACTTCAGCACGTTGGGCCGCCACTGCCCCTGCTTGGACCGCAGGTAGCGGCCGAGCGCGTCGGTGAACGCCGGCAGGTCGAGCATGAAGTGCTCGGTCTCGACGAACTTCGGCTTCTCCCCGTTGATCCGGCTGACCGGGTTGATCAGGTCGATGGGGTCGAGCTGGTTGCCGCAGTTGTCGCACTGGTCGCCGCGGGCGCCGTCGTACCCGCAGATCGGGCAGGTGCCCTCGATGTAGCGGTCGGGCAGCGTCCGGCCGGTGGACGGCGAGATCGCGCCCATCGTGGTCGTGGTGAAGATGTAGCCGTTGTCGTACAGCCCCTTGAAGATCTCCTGCACCACCGCGTAGTGGTTGCGGGTGGTGGTGCGGGTGAACAGGTCGTACGACATGCCGAGGCCGAGCAGGTCCTCGGCGATCACCCGGTTGTAGCGGTCGGCCAGCTCGCGGGCGGTGACGCCCTCCTTGTCGGCCTGCACCTGGATGGGCGTGCCGTGCTCGTCGGTGCCGCTGACCATCAGGACCTTGTTCCCCGCCATCCGCTGGTAGCGGCTGAACATGTCGCAGGGCAGCGCGAAACCGGAGACGTGCCCGATGTGGCGGGGCCCGTTGGCGTACGGCCAGGCGGGCGCGGTCAGGATGTGCCGACTCGACGAGGACATGCAATCAAGACTACGGCCCCGCCGGACGCGCTCGTCCCCAATCCCGAAGTGTCGCCCCCCATTTGGGCCCGGTTAGCCGTGCCCTTCCGGCTTCAGCCGATAACCTGCGGGAGGTTCCGACCCGGACGCGGAGAGCAGCAGCAGGATGACCAAGACCACGGTACGTGAGTCGGCCGCCTCGCCGAGCCCGTCCAGCCCGCGATCATCGGACCGGTGGGCGCGGGCGGCGTCGCGGCTGCGGCGGATGCCGTCGCGGCGGCGGGCCGTGCTGCTGTCGGCGCTGGTCGCCGCGTGCGCGGTGCTGGCGCAGTGGGTGCTGATGGTGCCGCCGCTGTACTTCGACCCGTACTACGTGTGGGAGGCGGCCCGGCGCTGGCCGGACATCCCGCTGGACCAGTGGCCGTTCAACGAGGTGCCGCACCAGGTGACGCGGATCGGGCTGGTGCTGCCCGCCCGGCTGGCCATGGAGGTGTTCGGCGAGGGGCAGGCCGCCTACTTCGTGATCTCGGCCGTGGGCGGGTGCCTGTTCTTCGTCGGCTGCTACCTGGTCGTCCGGTCGCTGTTCGGGGACCTGGCCGGGGTGGCGTCGGCGCTGCTCCTGGTCGTCCACCCGTTCTTCACGATCACCAACCCGTTCGGCCACGAGATCACCTGGTCGACCGGGGTGATGCTGCCCGACATGCCCGGCGCCGGGCTGTTCGCGATCGGGATGGCCGCGCTGGTGACGGCGAGCCGCCGGACGGGGCGGGCGCAGACCCGGCTGCTGCTGGCCGCCGGGCTGTTCATGGGCTCGTCGTTCCTGGTCCGCGAGTTCCTGGCGTTCCTGTTCCTGCCGATCCCGGTCTACCTGTGGCTGCTGCGGATCCCGTGGCGGCGCAACCTCGTCGTGGCCGCGCCGATGGCGGGGGTCCTGGCGTTCAATCTGGTGCACAACGCGCTGGTATGGGGCAACCCGATGGCGGGGCTGCGGTCGGCGGCCGGGCACGGCGGTGAGCCGAACGAGCCGGTGACGCGGCCGTGGGCGGCGGGCTCGTTCGTCCGCGCCATGGCGGACTGGCACTGGCTCGGCACGATCTTCCTGGTGGCGCTCGGGCTCGCCGTCGTGGGCTGGGCGGTCACCCGGGACCGGCGGCTGGCGCTCGTCCTGGTGTGGTTCCTGGCGCTGTGGGCGCCGATCACGCTGCTGTCGGGGGTGCTCGACCCGCACGACATCTCGCTGCGGGGCTGGCTGCTGCGGTACTGGTTCTCGGTGCTGCCCGCGCTGCTGGCGGGCGGGTTCGGCGCGATCGTGCTGCTGGTGCGGCGCCTGGCCGCGGACGGCGCGGCGCGCGACTGGGTCCAGGTGGTCGCGGTGGCGCTGGCGTGGGCGCTGGTGGGGGCGTACGCGGTGACGGCGGTGCGGGCCGTGCCGGACCTGCCGCGCGACCGCGCCTGGAACGAGCTGCGGGTGTGGCTGAAGGGCCGCGACGACATCCCGGTGATCTGGGCCGACCGGCGCCTGGCGCAGACCATGACGTTCTACACCCGGTCCATGTGGGGCGACGTGCAGTGGCACGGCCGGATCCACCACTTCCAGCACGTCGTCCCGGCCCTGCCGGAGGGCGCGTACCAGGCGCCGATGCTCTACACCCGCTGGCGCGGCATGGAGCTGCAGATCGCCGGCGGCTACCGGCCGAGCCCGCGGGACGGCTGGCGGCTGCTGTGGCGGTCGTCCGACGGCGTGCTGGAGATCTGGGACCACTCCGGCCGGTACCGCTGAGTCGGGCGCTCAGTCCGTGGGGCGCTGCCAGGCGACCCAGTCTCCCTCGGGGGTGCGGTGCTCGGCCACGACGCGCCAGCCGGGCGGCGCGGTGCGCCAGGTGGCGGACGCGGGCATGCTCTTGTCCCACGCCAGGATCACCAGGTCGACGTCGGTGGGCGGGGCCTGGTTGCGGCCGTCGAAGCCGCGCACCTCCGTCCACCACACCCAGTACATCTGCGGCAGGCGGATCTTCCACGCGACCGTCCAGTCGATCGCCACGGTCCGCTGGTCCCTCGGGTCGGCGATCGGACGCAGGTCGGTCATCGCGGTGTAGTCGCGGACCATCGGCCGGGCGATGTACCAGGTGGCGGTGGTGTTCATGGCCAGGTGCAGGCAGCACAGCAGCGCCGCCGGCAGGACGGGGCCGTGCCGGGGGATCCGGGCCGCCGCCACCGCCGCGGCGAGCAGCGCCAGACCGGCGAACGTGACGGGCCACAGCCGGAACTCGTTCCAGTTCCAGGCCAGGAAGGACGGCTCGGGGAAGTCGTACTGGGTGAACGTGTAGGTGGTGAGCCGGTCCCCCGCGTACCACTGGACGATCCCGGCGGTGAGGACGGCCAGTCCGGCCGCCGTCCCCGCCGCCGCCAGCACCGCGGGACGGGATCCGCGCAGCACGAACGCCGCCCCCACGGCGAACAGGATCGGCGTCACGCATGCCAGATAGCGGCCGTAGGCGTAGTTGCCGACGCGGTACTCGTCGGGCAGCGCCGCGGAGGTGGCCAGGGCGATGCCGCCTACCAGGGCGAGCAGCGCCAGGGCCAGGGCGCGCACCTGCGGCGCGGTCCCCCGCCGCACCGCCACGGCCGCCGCGGCCACCAGGCCGACGCCCGCCAGGCCGGCCGTGACCGCGATCTGGTACCAGACCTGGCCGGTGGCCAGCGACAGCGCCCACCCCCAGCCGTCCACGGTGGTGAGCCGCTGCACGAAGTTGGCCTCGAGGTTGTTGTCCCCGTTCGGGTACATGTGCGGCAGCAGGTACCCGTTGAGCTTCGTCCCGGCCGCGGCGGCGACGACGAGCGGAACCGTGCCGAGGGCCGTCCACTTCCAGGGCCGCCAGCGGCACAGGACGGCGCAGCCGACCAGCCCCGCGTGCACCAGCACGAGGATGATCCCGCGCGTGTGGGCGGTGTAGGCGTAGGCGGCGAGCAGGCCGGCGCCCGCCCCGTACAGGGTCGTCCGCGCCGGAGAGGAGTCGGCGGTCAGCCAGGAGTGCGCGAGCAGCAGCCAGCCGAGCAGCACCACCGGCAGCACCGCGTCGGTGAGCACGAACTCGGCGTAGAACACCACGGCGGGGAGCAGCGCGGTGGCGTGCGCGAACGCGTACGCCACGCGGCGCGACAGCCGCAGGCGGCGCAGCAGGACGAAGGACAGCGGCAGCATCCCCGCGCTGACCAGCGCGTTGATGCCGATGGCCAGGCGGTAGACGGCGACCGGCTCGTCGGCCAGCCAGAACGCGGGCAGCAGGAGCAGCGGGTAGCCGCCGCGGTAGATGGTGCTCCACGACAGGTCGGCGTCCGGGCCGCCGGTCAGCACCCGGGCGGCGAACAGGTAGCCGGTCTCGTCGGGGGTGGCCACCGGCATGGTCTGGCGCGAGGCCAGCCACAGCCGCACCGCCACCTGCCCGAGCCAGCCGAGCAGGAGCAGCAGCCCCCAGCCGCGCAGCAGGCGCCGCGCCGTGCGCCCGGTACGAGGCGGGGCGGTCCGGACCGGCGACTGCGCGACCGGCGGCGCCGCCGTCTGCGGGCCCCCCATCACGGCGTACCGGACGGGTCGCCGGGGCTCACGAGCAAGGGATCCATCGCCGGGTCAGCCTGTCACAATCCGGGCGCCGAGGCGTACACGGGCAGGAAACGCTCAGGAAGTTCTCGGCTTCGAGCGCGCCGAGCGACGCGACGGTCACGCAGCGCCACGGCGCGGCGGCGGATGGATTCGCGGGAAGACATGACGGTTGGGAGCTCGCGGTGCGACGGGGCGAAGGAGACGGCCCGGGCGCGGCGGGCGCGCGTCGGCGTCAGGCGTCGGTGTCCTTGGGCTTGACGTGCACGACCTTGACGTTGCCGGAGCCGAACTCCGTCGGCTTGGCGGTGCCGGACTCGGCGGCCTTCCCGCCCTTGCCGGACTTCGCGGCCTTGGTGCTCTTCCCCGCCTTCGCGGTCGCGGCGGCCTCGGCGGGCTCGGCGTCGGCGGAGGTCTCGTCGTCCGCGGCGAGCGCGTCGCCCTCGCCGGACACGCGGCGGGCGGCGGCGTCCACCACGCCCGCCGCCTCCTCGGCCACGTCCACGGCCGGCGGGTGCTGGCGGCGGCGGATCTGCAGGATGCTCAGGAACAGCGCGGCGAACACCGCCTGGAGGCTCATCATCAGGGCGGTGGCGGCGGGCACCACGATGCGCAGCGACTCGCGCGGGTTCAGCTCGCCGAAGTTGTTGATCCGCCAGTGCAGCAGCGAGGCGATCAGTCCGGCGAAGCCCGCCAGGGCGAGCAGGCCGCCGACCACCAGGCCGCGCTCCAGGCTCAGCCAGTCGACGACGCGCTTGACCCGCGGGTCGTGCGGCAGGAACCCCTCCTGCATCGCGTAGACCTTGGTGAGCAGGGCGAAGATCACCGACTGGAAGCCGATGATCATCGCCGCGGCGGCGCCGACCAGGGTGTCGACGTCGAAGGCGATCTCGCCGACCCGCACCGGGCCGAACGACAGCGCGATCCCGGCGATCAGTCCGAGCGTCATAAAGACGAGGCCGGGGATCAGGAACAGCCACCGCGGGCTGTAGAGGAGGAGGAAGCGCAGATGACGCCAGCCGTCACGCCAGGTGTTCAGGTGCGGCGGACGCGAGCGCCCGTCCGGCGACAGCGTGGTGGGCACCTCGCGGATGTCGTACTTGGCCAGCGTGGCCTTGACGACCATCTCGCTGGCGAACTCCATGCCGCCGGTCTGCAGCCCGAGCCGCAGGATCGACTCCCGGTTGAAGGCGCGCAGCCCGCAGTGGAAGTCGCCGATCTTGCTGCGGAAGAACAGCCGGCCGATGAAGCTGAGGACGGGGTTGCCCACGTAGCGGTGCAGCCAGGGCATGGCGCCCGGGGCGATGCCGCCCTTGAAGCGGTTGCCCATGACCAGGTCCGCGCCGTCCCGCAGCTCCTCCAGGAACGGCATCAGGGTGGTGAAGTCGTAGGAGTCGTCGGCGTCGCCCATGGCCACGTACTTGCCGCGGGCGGCGCGGATGCCGCCCATCAGCGCGTTGCCGTAGCCCTTGTCGATGACGGGCACCACGCGGGCCCCGGCCTCGCGGGCGAGCTGCTGGCTGCCGTCGGTGCTGCCGTTGTCGGCGACGACGACCTCGCCGTCGATGCCGTGCTTCTCGAAGAACCCGACCGTCTTGCGGACGCAGGTTGCGACAGTCTCGGCCTCGTTGAGGCACGGCATCACTACGGAGAGTTCCACGCGATCTCCTTCGTTACCCCTGGTGACCGTCTGCGGTATTTTTCACTAATCTCGTCATGTCCCGCCGGGCGGCCCGTCCTACGCCATGATGCCTGCCGGAGAGGGGCGTTGCCCGCCGCTCCCACCAAGAGCGCCCGTATCGTGTTGCCCAGATGCAACTCAAACACCCGCTCCGCAACGGTCGCGGGAGGCAGGCTAGGGGCACAAGCATACGGGCACCGCGGCCCGGAGGGTGTGGTTCGGCCGTGTGGCGGCATGGCTTGACGGCGCGGCGAGGCAGTGCCGCTGTTCGGGGAACCGGCGACGGACAACGAGTGGGAGGTGCGGCCGTGGCGGGAAACGCGGCGCGGGGCACGGTGCTCGGTGAGGACGCGGAGGCCACGCGATCCGCGGGGGACGCCGACGGGGAGCCGCCGCGGACGCCGGGCGCGTCGCGGGCGTCCCGAACGCGGGGCCTGGCCGGGCGTGTCGGCTCGCCGTCCTGGCGGCAGGCCGGGCCGTGGGCGCTGCGGGCGGC